>JAPOKD010000060.1 GCA_029977825.1 Planctomycetota bacterium
ATGGTCCGCAGATCCATCAGCCAGCCGGTAATCTCGGCATCGGCTCCGAACCGTATTGAGGATTCGCCTTTTGTCAGTTCAAGTGTTCCGATGTTGATTTTGCGATACTCATCCCAACTTCCGGTGCTCGCGACACTTGCTCGCAATGTCTGGCTTGAGTAGTTCAAGCGGCAGGTGTTCTCAGCGGCAGCATCGGGGCAAGCGTAGTCAACAAGGACTTCATAATCACCACTCGCGGGTACTTCGATGAGCCAGCTTACATATTCATCGCTTTGATTCCAGAAACCGATGTTCCCGTAGGTTGGTTCAAAACGAAACTGTTCACCATGCATTTGGGACGTTGCTGCCGTCAAATGCAGTGTACCGCTGGCATCTGGTTTGACGGTAACAGGCATGTTTCCGGGGTGTCTGGACCGCGGGGTTTGTTCTGTGTCGTCCGACCCGTCATTGAGGAACGCGATCAGGTGATTCATCTGCTCAGCAGTGATGTTTTTTTCCATGCCTTCCGGCATCAGCGATTGGCCTGTTGTTTGAAGCCTTTCAATATCACTCCGAACGATTGTTTTCGTTTTTCCATCCGCGAGCAGTATTTCAAGGGAAGTGCTTGTTTCTCCCGCAATGATGCCTGCATGTACGACTCCGTCAACTGTAAGCACACTGTAGCTCAGGTACTTGTCTTCAACTGCGGCGCCGGGGTCAATGATTGCCGTCACCAATGCGTTTGCAGATCGATTCTTAAGGGCTGTCAGGTCAGGCCCGACTTTGTTTCCAATGCCTTTGAGATGATGGCAGGTGCCGCAATGCTGCTTGAAAATCTGTTTTCCACTTTGGATGTCGCCGGTATTTGAGATCGACGCTTGATAACGACTGATGAGTTGGGTTCGTTCTTCTGATGTTGGGGGTGATGCAAAAATTCTCTTTGCGTCTGCCTGCAATTCCTTGTCCACATGATTGGTTAGTCTCTGTTGATGCACCAGACTTAGCGAGTTGAGGGGAATTACATCTTTTTTTATCGCTGAGAGCAGGTCGCGGGTTGTTGATTTGCGGGAAAGCAGACTGTCGACGGCCGCCGTCCGTACACTTGGACTCATGGCGTTGAAACGCTGCAGTAGTTTCTGTGGGTGTATGGGAGCAAGAATGGTTGTGGTAGCGGTCTGCACCTCAGTTGGTTCTGTATTGGACAAAAGTTCGAATAGCGTCTCAAGACAATCGTCCTTGTGGCTTGATAATTCGATGGCAGCGATTCGTAAGTTGATCGACGCTTCTCTGTTCCTGGCGGTCACCAGCGCTTGTGCCAGGATCTTGTCGATTCGTGTCAGTATCCGTGGCGGTAGTTCATTGTCCTGGCCAGCCATGACCGTCAGTATCGAGGTGAGAGAACGCAGGCTGGCAACGGAAGGAGGAGCAGATTCCAGTCGTTCCAAAAGCTGGCTGACGACATGGCTCAGGAATTTGATGTTTTTCATTCGTGATGCCATCTCGAGGATGGTGGGGCGAAATGACTGTGCGATATCAGGATGTGCTGATATCGCGGCATAAAACGCGGGCAAGTTGTCGCGGTTGAGGGAACTTACAATCGCAGCCTTCAAGTACGGGGCGTCTTGCGTGTGCATGGCAGCTGCTGCAAGCCCAGCAACGCCTCGGTCGCCACTTGCTGCTCCGAGGGAATAGGCGAGTTGCATTAGAACCAGAGGGCTTCCGTCGTTGGAGCAGTGTTCAAGCTTTTGAAGTAGTTCCCGTGCTGGCGAATCTTGTGAAGAGATGTATTGTTCGCTAAGTCTGATCGCGTGGCGACGAACCGTGGCTGAGGTATCGCCGAGGGCTGCTACCAGCAAGTCTGGTGTTGGAAGCGTGATGCCAGAGAGTGCGCATAAAGCATGCAGTCGCCCCATCTCCGATTCTGAATGAACCGTCAAATGCCTGAGTTTGTCGGTAACTGCAGAGTCGCGTCTGGTCACGAGTTCTTGCTGAGCGAGGTCACGAACTCGACCGTTACTGGAGCTTAGCAGATCCGCAACACTGGACGAGTCAAGTGTCTTCAGATTGATGGTGTGACGCGGTGAGCTGTCAGTCGGAAGCACTCGATAGATCCTGCCGCGATCGTGCCCGGCACGCAGGAATAGTTCTTTCTCACGTTGATCGTCTATCCATTCGGGATGCTCAATGACAAGCCGATACATATCGACGATCCACAATGCACCGTCGGGACCTGTCGTGACTGTGGCTGGTCGAAACCAGCTGTCGGTGGATGCAAGAAACTCGCGATCAGGGTTTTCTGCCGGGCGTTCGCTTTGAAACGAAACCCCATCCGCGATAAGTTTCCGGCGGTGAACCAGATTGTGGACAGGAGCGCAGGTAAATGTGTCTCCAAGGTAATCGTGACCAAGCAGGCTGTCCCGGTAGATCATGGTGCTGCAGGCAGACGTGAACTTGTGTCCCACGCCCGCAGCAGGTGGTCGATATCCTGACCAATGACTGAGCACACGCGATATTGGATACAGTTGGGTGTTATCAACCCTGGCTATATCACGGCGTGGTGTGGGTGCTGCTACGAAAGGATTGCGACGCATGTAGTGATCTGCCAGCACGAAGTGTCGAACTGGAAGCGGATTGCTGCATCCAAACCAATTGCCATGATCATCACGGTGGCGTCCGAATTGAGTTCGGCCGGTTTGCAGATCAATTTCTCCAGTATCAGGGCGTATTCTCAGGTCCTGCCCGCCCAGGTTTACGCGTTTGCCTGTTCTTAGGGATTCGACATTTCCACCGCTATCTCCGTTGGCCAGATAGATCCAGTTGTCGAGGCCTCGTTCGAACCCGTTGACGCGGTGTTGTTGATTGCCCTCAGCAAATCCCCGGTAAAGGTCCTCGACAATTTCGGCTCTGCCATCCTGATCGCGATCAGCAGCAAAGAAAATGCTGGGAGCAGCACTGACAATGACGCCATCTCGCCATGCCATGACACCTGTTGGGTATGGGATATCGTCCAGAAAAAGTGTTGAGGAATCATACTTGCCATCTCCGTCTGTATCTTCCAGATAACGTACTCTTCCGCCGGGTTTGCCACGGTCATCCATGCCCAGTGGATAGTCCGCCATCTCGACAACCCATAGTTTGCCATCTGGCCCCCAGTCGATGGCCACAGGGTCCATCACAAGCGGTTCGGCAGCGACTAACTCCACTTTGAATCCCGGTTGCACTTCTATCGAGCCGAGTGAACGTTCTGGTGTTCGTGGGCCGGGTTCGGTTTTTCCGAGTAGCTGTTGGAAAGACCTGCGATCCACACCATCGGGAAGGCGATTGGTGTTTTCGTTCTGTACCCACATGTGTTGTCGAGCAAACCAGGCACCATTGTTGGTGCCATTGCGAACGATCAATGGGAGGTTGCTCACGTCTTCGACAGTCCGCGAGTAAAGTCCTGTCTTCGTGTCAAAAAGTTGAATGCCGGAAATTTTTCCGTTGCTGAAGATGACATCCTCGTTTCCATCTTCGTCCAAATCTACAAAGCGAACGCCATTATCACCCCCGGCAGCAGTAACCAGAGGCGCAGGAAATGTCCCTGCGTTGAACCACTCACCTTGCTGGTTGGTCCGCATGACAACCTGCTGTTTCTGATTGGCAATGATGATTTCTGTTTTACCGTCATTGTCGATGTCACGCAGGCGAACACCCTGATCGACACCACCGATGGATGTTGCGATGTTCATGAGCGAATTGGGTAATGGCTTGCGTTCTAGCCTGCCGTCAGAATACTCGTAAGTAGCTTTGTCCTGATCGTGGTTGATGAGAATTGAAAGGGTGGACTTTGGTGTCAGCTTTCCTATTTGTGCTCCATGTTTGATGCGTCTTTGACCATCTGCAGATGTGAAGGTGACTTCATGATCGGCCGATCGCCATTCCTGCTCTACTGGTTGCCAGACACGCATCGTTTTCCTGTTCTCGTTGCCGATCAGGACATCGAGGAATCCATCATTGTTCACGTCTGCAATGCGTACTCCATTGTCTTCGCCATTGCCTGGTGAGCGGAGTGGTTGGTCGACAAGCAGATTTTTGTTGATCCGATCCATGCAGTCTTTGAAACTCAGGAACTGGACTCGTTTTCCGTACTTGTCGTGGGCATAGTCAATCAATTCGATGATCTGGTCATTTCTGATCCACCCGTGAGGATGGAATACCAGATTGAACATGCCTTTTTTGATGACCGTTGCATCGAGTGCTGATTTCATATCAGCTACCGTGATCGGATTGTTGGGTTGATGCAGGTTTTGGGCTTCCCAGTCGCTCGGGACCATGCATGGGAATTGCCAGCACAATCCCCCAATGACATAGGGATAAGGATAGTTTTCAATCGTGTTGACAAACGAGGGAAAGGGAATGTACTTCTTCATCCGGGGTTTGCCATCACTGTCGGTGACGAGATGTTTTGGCAGTTCCGGGTCTCGGCTTGTGAACACATTGAAGACACTGCTGTCAGCTTGCAGGTAATTTCCTGCGGGCGTTCTGCTGTTGAAAATCTCACTCCACAGTCGCGGGCTGGGCGTGTTACGTGAATCACAGCAGGGGGTTCTGAAAGCGACAGGCTTATTTCCACGAATGGAAGCCATCAGGTCCACGCATCGATCGTATGTCGATTTTGCGGTCTCAAATTGGTCGCCTTGCAAACAGGGGCAGGGGTGGTCCACCGTATGGACTTCAATAGACAAGCCCTCTTTGATCCAGCGTTGCAGTTGTGGGTCGTCCGGATTCACAGTGCAGGTCATGATGCTGACAGGAGCGCGGCCCTGTGTGATCTTGAGCCGCTCAAGAATTGGCCTCAGATAGGCTTCGTACAATGCAGGATCGCGCATATCATCGATTGCCAGAGTGATGACTGCATCGACTCCGGTTTCTCCGACCCATTGTGGTGTTGTCAGCTTTGGAAAGGTCGTGCCCGGGTAGTATGGCTCGCAATACTCGGAAAGGTAGCTATGTGGGTTTTCAGCAGAAACGGGTTCAATGCATGGGCGGCACAGGCAAAATCCGGTTGCCATGATAAAAGCGGTGGTCAGCTGCTTCACGCTGGTCTTCATCGGTTGCCTCAGACGTCTACTGGTTGGAAATCACTGTCCCTGTTTCGGCGAGCTGCAGATGCCCGGTTCGCACAAGCTCGCCGGCTTGTGTGGCTTCACTGCATCCTTGGACAGGTAAATTGTACAAAATGCCCGAGCGGATTTTTGGCCAGTCCCCACCGCTTTGCTATACTGAGGCTCTCCAAGCGAATGCGAGCCTCGCTTCCCGCCTCCATGCCGAATTAGGTGTTCCAGCAGATGAAAACGTGCTTCTCGTGTGTTTTTACCGTCCGGGTAATGCTGCTGATTGGTTTTGGTACAGGCATCACGATTATGGTTTTTGCCGATGAACCCTCAGATTTTAAAGGGCAAATTGCAGCGGCAGATCCGATTGCTTACTGGGGATTCAGCGAGTCAGATTCGCTGGGTGGGGGTTTAGGTCTTGCACCGGGCCCAAGAGGCCCAGCCCATCCGGGCTTTTCCAGTGGAAACACGGGTGTTGCTTTAAAGAGCGGAGCGCACCTTGTCGTTCCAGACGAAGGCGTGAAGTCGCGATTTGATTTTGATAACGGGGATTCCTTCTCCGTCGAAGCGATGGTCAATCCGAGTGAATTGAATGGGTATTCATCGATCTTGACCAAGGGCAGGACCGCCAACGCCGGATTCCCGAGCGACAACCAGAATTGGGCATTCCGGCTGGCATCGGTTGGTGGTCAAGCTGGAGTGAATTTCCTGTTTCGTAGCCGTGCAGGCAAGCAAGGAACTGGTGATTGGCATCGCTGGACCAGTAAAGATGGATTTACGGTTGGTTCGGGCTGGCATCATGTTGCTCTTTCTTACACCTTTGGAAAACCTGACTCGATCCGGGCTTTCATCGACGGAACCGAGGTCAAAGGACAATGGGACAAGGGCGGGGCGACCACCGCTCCACCAGTGGTCGACGATGATGAAGTCTGGCTCGGATCGACGATGGGTGGAAAACCGACCAACTCATTTTTTGGGACGCTGGATGAGGTCGCGTTATACCGTCACGTGGTTCCTGCGAAAGTATTCAAAAGCCGGTTCAAATATGTTCCACCACCGTTGGTCCTTCCGGATCCCAAATCGGGTGTCTTGCAGGTCAACATGCATGGGCCTTTGAACAGTGATCGCTCTTTTCCAAATGACCCGGGTGAGCCGCTTATCGCTTGGCAGCAGGCAGAATTGGGTTTTCTGCGTCTGCCCATGAAATACAGCGACTGGGGTATCCGTGAAGATTGGGGGACAGCAGTGATGGTGCGTGCTGTTACCGAAATCAAACTGGAACCCGGTGAGTATGAGTTCCTGCTTAGGAGTCGTACCGCGACCAGACTGTTTATCGATGGAGAACAGGTTGTTTCATTGCCCAAGCAGAAACGAGGCGGTGGTGCGCACAATCAAGTCAAGCCGATTCCTGATGTTGTGCGACCCGGGATGCGGCCGACTGCAATGGATGATGTTGAAAAAATCATTTCATTTACAACACCGGGAGGTCGGCATGCGATCGTGATGGATGTCATGGTCGGTGGACCGCGATTGCGTCTCGATTTCGGCGAGCCATGTCTGGCCATTTCCAATGGAACCGACATGTTCCGCTTGCTCACACCAGGCGAGCAAAGTGGCAGTCCATTGACGGATGAGGGCTGGTTGGGATTCGTTGACCGGTTGGGGAAACAACTTGATGCGATGGATGTCCGCAACCGCCGGAAGGCTGATCAGCAAAAGCCGTATTGGCAGCAGAGGCATCAGTACGCAATCGAACGCCTGACTGGTGAAACAGTTGGCAAAAGCATTGATCAACTCGTAGAACGCCGCATTCTGCTGGCAAAACAGAAGGCAGGTGATCCTGATTCGTTCTTCAATAAGAATGTACGGCCCATCTTCGCCAAGCACTGTTACCGATGTCATGGTGACAAGCAGCGAGGAGAATTGAATCTGCAGTCCCAGCAAAGTCTTTTAACTGGTGGAGAGTCTGGAGAAGCAGCGATCGTTCCGGGTAAACCGGAAGCCAGTTATCTGATGGAACTTGTCACGTCTGATTCAGGAGACCGGATGCCTCCCAAGGGAGCGGGGTTGGCTGAAAATGAACTGGGAGTCTTGCAAAAGTGGATCACTGAAGGGGGGGGAATCGATGCCACGCCAGTTGAGATCGCGGAAGTACAACCTGTCGTCGATGACTTAACCTTTCTTCGACGAGTGTGGCTCGATTTGGTGGGAGTTTCTCCACCGGTGAATGTGGTTGAGCAATTCCAACGTGACGATGGCGAGGATAAGCGATCGAAAATGGTTGATCGCCTTCTCGCTGATGAGCGTTGGGCTGATAACTGGGTCGGTTATTGGCAGGACGTGCTGGCCGAGAACCCCAATCTGCTCAAGCCGATGTTGAACAACACCGGACCGTTTCGATATTGGATTTTGGAATCGCTAAGAGATAACAAGCCGATGGATCGGTTCGCAACAGAACTGATTACCATGCGAGGAAGTGTCTGGGGCGGTGGGGCAGGCGGCTTTGGTGTGGCTACGTTAAATGATGTGCCGATGGCTGCCAAGGCTCACATCATCGGGACAGCATTTCTTGGTGTTAACATGAAGTGCGCGCGGTGTCACGACGCACCTTATCACGAGACATCACAGGAGACCTTGTTTCAATTGGCTGCAATGCTGAAACGGGAACCGATCAAGGTACCTGCAACCAGTAGTGTGCCACTTGCGTTTTTCGATCACGTGAGTGCGGGAGGGCGTGAGTCGTTGATTGACGTAACTTTGGATATCGGGTCCATGGTGCGTCCCAGATGGCCATTTCAGCCAGTCAGCGACGACGACATGAGTCGGATCATTTCCGGGGATCAGGATTCACGTGTTCGATTTGCAGCCAACGTGACTTTCTCGAGAAGGTTTGCGGAGGTGATTGTGAATCGTCTTTGGAAACGCCTGATGGGAGCGGGGTTGGTGGAACCCGTGGATGACTGGGAAGGGCATCAACCGTCAGATCCCCTTTTGCTGGATTTTCTCACCGACGAGTTCATTCGTGGGGGGTACGATCTTCGCTCGCTGACCGGGACGATCATGAACTCGAAACTTTATCAGCGGGCTGCACAGGATGCTCCAGCGAATCTGGTCGAATCAGACCGGTTTTTTGAGGGGCCTTACCGTCGTCGCCTGATGGCCGAACAGATTGTTGACAACGCTTGGCATGCAGTGGGGCGGGAAATGAAGCTCGGGCATTTGACGATGGACATCGAAGGACGTCTGGCCCCAGATTACTTCATGAACTTTGGTCAGCCAAAACATGCCTGGGAATTCACGACAATGGCCAACGAGCGTGATCGTCCGAGTCTTGCGATGCCAAAAATGCAAGCCGTTGTTGATACCCTGCTCGCTTTTGGATGGCGGAACTCCCGTCAGGAACCAACCTCGCACAGGATCGAAGAACCGAACCCCTTACAACCCGGAGTACTGGCAAACGGAGTGATGGGATCATGGTTGACCCAGCTCACAGACGATTCTGATTTAACGAGAGTTTGCATCGAAGCTGAGTCGGTGAATCAACTGGTTGACACTCTGTTTCTTCGGTTCCTGACGCGTTCGCCAACACCTGCAGAAAGACAGCGGTTCGTCGATTTGCTGAGCAGTGGTTTTGCTGAACGGGTTGTACCCAAAGAACTTTTGCAACCACCGGTGAAGCTGGAACGTATGCCTTACGTTTCGTGGTCGAATCATCTTGATGGTGCGGCGAATTCCATCAAACAGAAGCAAGAAGAGGCGGCGCGACGAGGCGATCCGCCAACTCGCTATCTACAGGGCACATGGCGGGAGTGTGCCGAGGATGCCGTGTGGGCACTGTTGAATTCTCCCGAAATGATCATTGTGCCTTGAACAGGAAAAAAGTTGCGGGCAGGGAAATGACCATGCGTTGTTTTCTGCCATAACAAGGTCAGTACCCAGTGAGAACATTGGACATGAAACGAAGAGAATTTTTACAGGCATCTGCTGCTACGTCCGGCGCAGCCTTGATAGGTAACTCGCTTCATGCATCAGCACCAGTTCGGCTTGGAAAAGCAGAGCATTGCGTGATGCTGTGGCTTGGTGGCGGTATGTCGCAGATCGATACCTTTGATCCAAAGCGACGTGGTGATGCCAAGCAGAAAAAAGCAGGTTCCTATTACGCCGCCATCGATACCTCTGTACCCGGAGTGCAGGTATGCGAGCATCTTTCCAAAACTGCCCGGATGATGGAAAACGTTACAGCGATTCGGACGTTGAATCATGATGTTGTTGATGAGCATGCTGCGGCAGCGAATCGCATGCACACCGGTAGGGCTACAGGCGGTACCGTGACCTACCCATCACTTGGGTCCATTGTCGCTGATCAGCGTGGGCCAGTCGCAGAAGGTGTGCCGGCCTACATGCTGCTGGGTTATCCGAATATTGCACGTGGTCCGGGGTTTCTTGGTCCGAAGGCTGGCTACGTCTATTCAACCAATATCGAATCGGGGCCTGCTGGGCTCGCGCGACCGAAATCGATTGGCGGGAATCGCATCGCCCGACGTGAGCAATTGCTGGATGCAGTCCGTAATGCAGGTTCAAATCGGTTCCTTGATGATGAAAAGTTCGCACAATACGACGCAGTGATTGCAGAGAGTCTACGACTGGCTGGGCCTGACTTCATGAATGTGTTTGATCTCAGTCGTGAACCTGACTCTCTGCGAAATGAGTACAACAGCGAATTTGGTCAACGTTGTCTGCTGACGCGACGTCTCTTTCAGGCTGGGGTTCGTTTTGTCGAGGTTTCCTATAGCGATAACTTCAAGAATGGAACCGGATGGGACACGCACAATGCAGGTCAGTTGAATCAGCACCTTTTGATTCAGGATCTGGATGCTGCCCTGGCTACGTTGATGAAAGACCTGAGTCAGCACGGGTTGTTGGATAAAACGGTGATCCTTGTTAACTCTGAGTTTGGTCGACCCGGGGGATTTGATTCAGGAGGAGGAAGAGGGCATCATTCGAAATGCTTCACCAGCGTGATTGCGGGGGGCGGCTTGAAACATGCCGGAGCGTGGGGGCAATCCGACGAGCTCGGTGAAAAAGTTATTGACAGGCCTGTCAGCGTTCCTGATTACTTCGCCACAGCGCTTGCTGCGATGCAAATTGACCCTACTGTGAACCTGTACGATGGTGATCGACCTGTTCCTGTTACGGATCTCGGCAAGCCGATATCTGAGCTTTTTTAAGCTGGATTGAGCCTCGACCAAACGGACCACGGCATGAGTATCCCGTGCCGCCTGTAGCTGATTGCTGGTCCCGTGCGGGCTAACCTCAGGCAGTCAATTACGAAGACTTGCTAATGCTGGTCTTTTTGAGGGGGATCATCTTTTTCCGGTGGTGTTTCAAGTAAAGAAGTTTCACGCGTAGCGAACAGGACAGTTGAGTCGATAGCGATTGTTTCTTCTGTTTTGCTCAAAAGGGCCGCATTCGAGTCGGTACTGCTTTCACTCTGCATGTCTTCTGCAGTTGCATCTCGTGTCCTGCTTGCTTCTGCCGAGTGCTCAGTCAATCTCAGTTTGCGTATAAGACGCCTTTCGACAAATTCAATGTGCAACCGCAGACTGTAAAATTCCTGCATGTATGCCAGAGGAACATTGTGCAAGTCATCGAGTTCCGTTTCCATGACCTGCAAGGTTTTCCAATGAGCATGCAATTTCTTGATGTCTTCATCGTTCTTAAGATCCGTCTCCATTTGCCGCAGCAGTTTGTACCAACGGTAGATGCGTGAACGAATTCGCCAACGATACAGAGGTGGAGCAACTTTAAGGAACGGCAGAAGCAGCGTCAGCGCAGGTAGCAACAGAATCGCACCACGGTCAAAAAACGAGGCTACCCAGAAAGGCAAGTACTTCTGAAGCAGTGGTGGCCCAGACTCGAAATAGCGTTCTGCTGATTCGTTCAACGGGAATTCGATGAACTCAGCAGACGGAAGTTTGCCACGCTGAAACAGATCGGGTTGCTGTTTGTGAACATGGTCGGCAGCACGCAGAAGCACGGGAATCAGGGAGTCGTGTAATTGTTTGTTGGCTACCAGATTCGCCGCCGGTGCAATCAGGTTCACTTTGGATTCCGGGTAATTGGTTTCCAGATTTACCACGCCTTCCTGCAGTGTCACGGCTGAAAGAAATGGGTAGCGTCGTGCATACGCTTCATGCCGGTCGAAATTGAGTAGGCGAAGATCTGGAATTTTTGAGAGGGAGCGAACTGCATCGGCACGAGGTGAGGTTACGAAGAAAGCGGCATCAATGGATCTATCCTTGAGCTGCCGAATCGCTTCGCGATCACCAATCGGTAATAATTCTGCTGTGCGACTGGTAATACCATTTTCTTTCAAGACCAAAGCCGTCAATGCAGCTGTTCCACTTCCATGGCGTCCAATGGCAATTTTTTTGTTTTTCAGTGATCGCACATCAACGTAAGGTTCGTCGCTGCGATAGAACACCCAGACGGGTTCCAGATAAAGGCTTGCCAATGATTCGATATTTGGGTCGGATAGCTTGTTGGCTGCTGCGGTGCCACCCTGCACGATTGCTAAATCGATTTGATCGTCGTTCTGTAGTGCTTCGTAATCATCGAGTGAACCGTTGGTTGTATGCAGGCGGAGATTGATTCCCTGTTTGGCCAGTTCATCTGCATACGCATTAGCAAATTTAAAGTAGGCACCTTCGGGTGAACCGACTGCCATGTGAATTTCGCGTGGAGGAGCAGGTTGTATGAAAAACCACGCGAGGCAAAAACCAATCAGTACAACCACGAACCCACCACCCCATATCTTTAGCCATAAGGCTCGCAATTGACGGCGTGTCTCTCGAAGGTGTTCGCTAAAGAGATTTTCGGGGGTCGAACTCATTGTCCATTCACTTACCAATACTGATACGAGGTGAGATCTCGACAAAGTATCGACAAACGTATTCGGTTTGCATACATGCGGACCAATTGTGATCAGCAGCAGCACATGTGCTATCACGCTTGATTATCGCACGACGGCGAAGTGGTGGTGGCGATGAATTTGCATGGAATGTATTAAAAATGCCATCTTTGTCAGATTCAACCGAAGTGGAGCTGGAACATTTTTTATCGTTCTTGTGGATCGGTCTGCGAGTTTTGGGTTCACTTCAGACAGCAATGACTGAATTTAGCCCGTTCCAGCTAAGCCGATTGCCTGCGTGAGAACCAAGCCGACAAGGTCCAACATCATGCCGGCATTAATTAAAAAAAGAACTTTCATGGGTTTGGTAAGCGGTTCAACTTCACTAAGTTCGAAAATGAAGGCGACCATGGCTGAGTGATAGTAGTAATCGAATGTTGACAATGGCTCTCGCAGTTCGTTCGGGCTGTCCTCAGGAAACAGGAGCAACTGGCGACCCTTGCACCGGGCTCCCTGGTCCAGACGCCAGTACAGCCACCCCCAGCCGAGGATTAACGCTGGCATGAAACACAGGAATTGCCTCAGTAACAACATGTTGTCACTCAGCGGATTGATGATCAGTAAGTTAAGTATCACAAAACCAATCAGCGTTCGCGCCAATAAAAAGAAACCCATGCAGTCAAGCAGCAAGCGGTTGCTTTTCCCAAAGGCAGGTAGAGCAAAAACAAAGGCATAACCAGCGATGAAGATGAACGCGATCAACGGAGAAGCAAACGCAAAAACCGGTCGTATGAACGTGGTGATAGTCGCGATCAACGAACTCGATTCCTCAAAACCATGGAAGATCGCGTTCTTGAGAGCCAGAAAGAGAAACACCTGCCACGTGAACATGATCACGGGCTCAGACCAAGTGTAAATGTTTTCACGGGGTGATTCTGTGGCTGTCTGGGGCATCAATGGCTATGTGTGCGAGGATGGGACAGTCGGGTGGTTCCCTGTGAGGGGCGCATTCTAGCGGCCTGACAGCTGCAGCGGAAACCACGCAGATTTTCGTAGTCGCTTTGTTTCCCTCGACAACACAAGGATGTTTTTAGTTGTCATACTGACAGCCAGTCCCTCGTGCTCTTATACCGCCCTCACCCTGAAGAAGATTTATGATGTCAGTGCGTTGCTTTTTACAGCTATCGGCTTGTCTTATCGCTTTTCTGCTTGTCTTTGGCTCGGTTTCTGTTGCCCTGGCAGAGCCAGAGGGAATCGAAAGCCTGACGAGTAAGCAGTCAGCTGTTTCTGAAAATGAGGTGATCGCGTTCTTTGGTGATTCCATCACCCAAGCAGGTGCCCGACCGGGAGGTTACTGTAAGTTGATTGGTGAGGCGTTTGCCAAGGAAAGGCCAGAACTTGGTGTGGAATTGGTGTACGCCGGAATCAGCGGGAATAAAGTTCCTGATCTGGAAAGACGTCTGGAACGGGACTTGCTCAGCAAGAAACCTACCGTGGTCTTCATTTACATCGGGATCAACGATGTTTGGCACAGTACGCGTGGAAAAGGAACTCCAAAGTTTCAGTTTGAATCGGGATTGCGTCGCCTGATCAAGAAAATCTCTGATGCTGGAGCCGGCGTGGTGCTGTGTACGCCAAGTGTGATTGGAGAGCAAAAAGACGGTGAGAACTCGCTTGATGGGATGCTCGATGAATATTCAGCGATCAGTCGTAAGGTTGCTTCCGAAACTGGTGTGACGCTTTGTGACCTGCGGAAGTCATTTGTCGACCACTTGAAAGCGAATAATCCCGACAATCTTCGTAGTGGGATTCTCACGAGAGATGGAGTCCATCTCAATGTTGATGGAAATCGATTTGTTGCGGCGAAGGCGTCAGAAGCAATCGCGAATGCTCTGAAAAAAAGTGAGACGGATGCTGGGTCAGCTAGCAGCCTGTTCAACGGAAAGGACTTGACCGGTTGGCATGTGGATGTGCCACACCGCGACAATCATCCCGATGCCAAGCCCACCTTCATTGTTCGCGACGGCATGTTGGTGAGTCTTGGGAATCCGCAGGGGCATCTGATCACGGACAAGCAATACGAAAACTTTCGGCTCGAGGTTGAATACCGCTTTGCTGCAAAGCCGGGCAATTGTGGCGTCCTTGTCCACGCTTCCGACCCGCGAGCGTTGTATAAAATGTTTCCAAAGTCAATCGAAGTTCAGATGAACCATACACATGCGGGTGACTTCTGGTGCATCGTCGAAGACATCACTGTGCCAGACATGGTCAAGCGTCGCGGACCGAAAGAGAAGTGGGGAATTACCGAGGGGAAAGCACGGCGAATTCTGAATCTTACAGATGGCTCTGAAAAGCCGGTGGGCGAATGGAATCGTCTCGACATCGAATGTCTTGGTGATCAGATTAAAGTCTGGGTCAACGGTGACCTTGTCAATCATGGCACCGAATGTACTGCCAGTAAGGGGCAGATCGCATTGCAAGCAGAGGGGGCTGAGGTGGAATTCCGAAAGCTGGAACTCAATCCAATCAGTGAACTGAGCCAGTGAGATCTCTTCCAGGCATGGTGCAGAACAATGCCATCACAAGGTGGCTACCCGGGTTCTGTGGAATTCTGTTTCGGGATGCTTCCCATCCGATCTCCGACCCTGGCATAGAGTTCACGGTGTCGCTGTGAATGGTGCAACAGATCTTCATCAAATTGCACCCGTCCCGGCTCGAAGATGGTCATCGTGGATGATCCGCCAAATTTGAAGTAGCCCTTTTCCGAACCTTTCTGTACCTCAGTGTTTTGGGTATAGGTTTGGCAGATGCCACCGACACAGGTTGCACCAATTTCCAGTAGTAACACTTCTCCAAATTGTTTTGTCTGCAGCCGTGTCAGGCATCGTTTATTTTTGGCCAGAATTTGAATGTTTTGCACCAATGCGATCGGATTGACCGAAAACAGAGGCCCATTCAACAGGTTCGCCGCCCCGGTGACACCGGTAACGGGAAAGTGAAAGCGGTGATAATCGACCGGACAAAGCCTTGAGAGAACAAGGCTGCCAGAAGCATAGCGTTCTGCAAGTTCTGCATTGCCAAGCAGGTCAGCAAGGCTGAACATTTCACCTTTTACGAACAATCCGTCGGATTGGGAAATGTCGGGAATGCACAGGTGCCGCCCATCAG
>JAPOKD010000560.1 GCA_029977825.1 Planctomycetota bacterium
AGCCATCAACGATCGCAAGAACGGAGAACGTGGTCCCCAAAATCGCATGCCACGCCAGCGCCACCCCACCAATAAATCGGTGCCGATACCGACTGAACCCAATCGTTCCTGCAACGACTGAAGGAAAAAACCGAGAGTTTGCCGCCTGAATGAACGCACGTTTATCTCACAAGACCTGCCAAAAGCACTCTTCACGCAGGACCAAACGCGTGAGCCATTGACCCATACAAACCGGTGGCATGAAAACTCAGATGAGTAAGTCGCGCTGCTGATGCTTAAGAATGATGCAACCAATACGAGCGAACTTGTTGCGTTCTGCCGTAGTGACAATTTCACGCTGAAATGTTTCTGCGCAAGTGGCAGGCGTGGACTTTGGCCTTTACCGCGAAGGCATAAAACCGAGAGGTTCAAACGCGGAACGCCCCAAACGGCAATCGAATTTTTCAAGCAGATCATGAATCTGCGAGACTTGTTCACGGGGACCCGCCGGCAGCATCCCAGCATCCCAGTTTTCCAGTTTTCCAGTTTTCCAGTTTCGCACAGAGAAGCGACGTGCTAGCTATTCGGGTCGCTACTGCCCAGTTGAGCTAAAACCTGCAAAACGCCATTCAAATGAGCCAAGCGGGGTCCGAACCGGTCCACAAACTCATTCAGCATGTATTCACCCTCGACCAGGTGCTCTTCGCTGTCGGCAATTTCTTCAGTCAAAGTGTCAAGAAACTGTGTTTGTACGCGGCTCAGCGTCTCTGCGGCCTGGCGACACGAGCGGGCAAGTTCGGGGTTGGCATTCTTCCACTGCTGCAACTCGGTAGCACGCTGCTTGTTGGCCGCAACTTGCTGATGAACCAGTTCTTCGAGCAAGCGATTCTGCTGTTTCTGACCAGCGACCAATTCAGTCAGCAGGTCCAAAGCCGTGTGATTTGCATCGCTTTGCTGCCCCTGTCCCGCCTCTGACTCCCCGTCCGCCGAAACATCGATTCGGAACATGGGAGAGATGGGCTCGTGCTCGTATGACATCTGAATGATTCCTGCTGCAATAAATAGATCTCGACGGATAATCAGCAAAGTATAACCGAGGAATTTTTCGATTGTCGATGAAACACAAACAGGTTTGAAATTTTGTTCAGCCGCGAAAAAAACTTTGAGATAATCGCTATTTTCACACTTGCTTTCCGTGACCGGACAATTCGCGTTTCAACCGCTAAAGTCCGAATATATTACGCGCCGAAACTGACCCATAGGCGAGGGTGCCACGGACAATCCCAATGTTTCCCGTGTTTCACAGTCATAACACGCGCGGCACCTCTCCCCCAAGCGGAACTGCATTGGCTGCCGCCAGGAAATAAACGAGCCCAAGCTGCAGGCAGTTGCGGCAGTCCGAACCTCCCACTCACCCCAGATTAAAAACGCGGATGCCAGACACGGATTCACCAACGATTGCCTATTACACGGTTGTGGAAGACGAACGAACAGGTTGGACAGGCGGATTGCTGCTACTCAACGGTGGGGGCAGGCCTCTGGAATTTCAGTGCACTTTACCGGTGCGTCCAACACGGGCTCATGAGATTCTGTTTGGGCTCACCCTCCGCGATCATTTGATTGGGGAAGTAATTGGTCCGCTGCTTGTAAAAAAATGCCGCACCCCCATTTCGTTGCTGTGCTGCGACCAACCCGAGGCACTCCAAATTGAAACGCGAACCAGGTGCCCTGTAGCACTTGTGGAAGAGGCCGCGATGTCAGACGAGGGCCCTATGGATGACGAAACACTTATGGGTTCCACTCGCGTGGACCTTGCCGGTTCAACACTTAGAGTCGCAGTTGAGCAGGCCGAGCGAGTTCAGCAGCTGGCAGCCAGTTTGATTGATTTACCCGATGCGACTGAGCCGTTCGACCGTATCCGTGACGCAATCAAGGAAGCACAGTCCCAGATTGCGAGAGCACAATCATCCCGCCTACCACCGGCTGCAGCCGCCTGAGCCGGTGCACCCCACCTACTCCAGACCAAAAAGATCGCAACGGGCTTTAGAATCCATTCGCCAAGGGATGACCGCGACAACATGTGGAAACGAGACTCAGCATCTGAGCTACGCGCCGAAATCGACGATTCCAATAGCTGGTCCATGGACGCCTTGGCTCCCTCTGGTGTGCACCGACTGCCCGTCAAATCGATCCAACCCAAATCGCTTCCCATCAGGGTTTCCAAACTCACTGCCAAGACAACCGGGTTCCTTTTTCCCGAAGCCAACCAATGGACACCTCCGGTAACACCGGCAGAAAAAGCAAACCGAAGGAAAAAACGCAAACGCTACACAAGCCTTGAACGACATCGAATCAAGCCTCCCAACGAAGTTGTCAAACTTCAGGACCGACTTTATTACCTGCTGCAGCCACCCCTGGACTCACTGGTTGGCAGCGGTCAACTGAATTTCCCATTCGATCCATTTCCCTATCAGCTCGATGGGATTGCATTCCTGTTTCCCCGCTATGCAGCTGTGCTTGCGGATGAGATGGGACTTGGCAAGACGATGCAGGCGATCAGCACAATCAGACTGTTGCTTTGCAGCGGTGAGCTTCGAAGCGTTTTACTGGTATGCCCCAAACCACTGGTAACGAACTGGCTCCGTGAGTTCGAGGTTTGGGCACCTGAAATTCCAGTCACCGCAATCGGTGGAAATGCGACTAAGCGGGAATTCCAATGGCGTTCACCTGAGGTACCTGTCAAGGTCGCCAACTACGAACTGCTGATGCGTGACAAGGAAACAGTCCTCGACAGTGGATTGCATTTTGACTTGGTGGCTCTTGACGAAGCACAACGAATCAAAAACCGTAATAGCACCACTAGTGAAATCGTTCGGGCCATTCCTCGTACACGCTCCTGGGCACTGACCGGAACACCTGTCGAAAATTCTCCAGATGATCTTGTTGGAATTTTCGATTACCTGTCGCCCGGCTACCTGAAAGTCGGCATGCCGATGAACCAGATGGCCAAGGCTTCGAAGGATTACATTCTTCGACGCACCAAAGACATGGTGATGGACGACATGCCACCCAAACTGTATCGGGATGCTGAACTCGATTTGACCGCAGAACAATGGGCAACGTATGAGTCCGCTGAATCTGAAGGGGTTATCCAGCTCGAAGAACTTGATCAGGAATTGACGATTCAGCACGTCTTTGAACTCGTCCTACGACTGAAACAGATTTGCAACTTCGACCCTGCCACCGGCAGCAGCAGCAAACTGGAACGCCTTGTCGCCGACATGGAAGAAGTCTCCGCGAGTGGTAAAAAAGCGATCGTCTTCAGTCAGTGGGTCAATAGTATTGACAAAATGAAACCCGCACTGGAGAGGTTTGGACCGTTGGAGTATCACGGTCGAGTACCTCACAAAAAACGTGATGGTGTCATTGATCAATTCAAGCACGATCCGGACTGCAGCGTCATTCTCATGAGCTACGGAGCAGGCAGTGTCGGCCTGAACCTGCAATTCTGCGAATACGTATTTCTGTTTGATCGCTGGTGGAATCCGGCAATCGAAGATCAAGCCATCAATCGTGCCCATCGCATCGGAGCCAAAGGTGCCGTCACGGTCACCCGGATGCTGGCGATGAACACAATCGAACAACGAATCGCCTCAGTACTGGACGAGAAGCGTGAAATGTTTGATTTGCTGTTTTCTGAAACAAACCCAACAGCAAAACCAGTCAAGGGTGGTGGACTTACCAGAGATGAGATCTTTGGGCTGTTCGATCTGCGCGCCCCTGGCGGCAAAAAGGTTGCCTGAGCTTTCAGCACGACTCCTGCCAGTCTTCCGCATCACCCGGGGTATGCGGAGGCTCAACAGGAATCATGTGCCGCACTGAACGAGCACCACCCGCAACGAGGCCCTATGGCTTGGCTGGTGTCTCTTCTTTGGCTGCCGGCGGCACGATGATGTAGGCTTTGTCATCGATCACCACCAGTAGCTTCGTCGACTCTGCCAAAAATGCCTTGGATCGCTCACCCAGCTTTTCGATGAGATCAAAATACGAGTCACTGAACTGCTCGACCTCCTCAGCCTTTGCGATCTGTTCATCGCTGGCTTGCGAATCGACATAGCGATCGCCTTTCAGGAAGAATGTCCTTCCGCCGATTTGCCTGACAGCCTGACGCTTCCCTGCAACCTGCTTACTTGCACCGCCCAGTCCTGCGGCACCGCCCGCCGTCGGGGCAGGAGGAAGCAACGGCTTCCGACCTGCACCACTCATACCTCCGCCGAAGCCTAGGCCACCAGGGACTGCTGAGTCCAGATTCATGCCAAAAGAATCACTCGACTGACTGGCCCTTCCGGCCGATTTCAATTGCGACTTGAAGTCACGCTGGCGAAAGGCTCTTGCACCTGCCTCTTCTGACAACGCCTGCAAATTACCTTGAGCCAACCTGCG
>JAPOKD010000488.1 GCA_029977825.1 Planctomycetota bacterium
ACATAGACATTTCCATTTTCCGATGCACAATAAATTTTCCCATCACCTGCAACCAGCGATGCGATCAGGGATGCGCCAGATCCCAAACGCTTCTCGTAGACTTTCTCACCTGTCTTTGCATTGAAACAACGCAGAATGCCACTGGTACTACCCAGATAGAGATATTCACCATAGACAACTGGTGTGGACATGTAAGAACCACCCTTCATGGTGCTCCAGACGATGCCACTTTCCTGACCCTCTTTTTGCGTCACATCGTCATGGCTTGGCGTGATGTCGCCAGTGGCATCAGGCTCAACGACATAGATAGGTGACTGGGCACCATGCGCATTTGTAATAAAAATATTCCCATGTGCTTCGAACGGTGTAGGCACAGGGTTGTCACCTCCGCCATGAATTCGCCAGAGTTCGTTACCGTTTTCGAAATCGTAAGCTACGATCCAAGGCCAGCCGTTGATTACCACCTGTGTTCGCGACGGGTGTGAAAAAATCGCAGGTGTTCCCCAACTTCGTTCACAATCCTCATCCCGTTTCCGACGCCAGATTTCTTCACCATCCGAGAGCCGAAGAACTGAAACAAAAGGCTGACTGGGGTCATCACAAATGATCGCTATACGATCTTGATGAATCGTTGGAGAACTGGCATACCCCCACCCAATGCCGTACTTGCTGATGTTGATGACACCAAGATCACGACTCCAGATACGATTGCCCTGCAAGTCAAAACAATGCAGACCTTCTGATCCAAAGAAAGCGACCACCCGGTTACCACGAACAGCCACACTGGTATTGGCGTGCGTTGCCTTTGCGTGCCGCGTCGCTCTGGGCACACCCCGGTGGGCAACCGCTCGCCACAGTTCTTTGCCTGTTGTCTTGTCGTACGACAAGACAACCCAGCTCTGCGTCCCATTGTCATCCGCTGCATCTGGACGACCGCCACGTCCAACTTGCAATGGTGCATCGCCTTCTTCCGCGATAGCTGTCGCTATCAGCACCTGATTCCCAGTCACAACCGGACTTGAGTGCCCCAGTCCGGGAACCTCGGTACGCCACAGAACCCCCGTGACCTCTCCATGCTCCGGATCAGCGTTCCAGGAGTCTGGTAATCCATAACCATCGGCAACACCTTTGGCGCCCAACCCTCGAAATGACGGCCAATCAACGCCAGCCCTCTGTGTAGTGTTTCGCTCAACAACGGGGTCCGCCGCAAAACTGTCGCAAGGAATCGCGAGTGACAATACCACCAAGAACGTTTTGATACGAATGAATCCCATTGAAATACCTGCCTGTCATTTGGCGCGGTTAAAAAAAACACGATTCAGAGAACCCGAATTCGCTGTAACAATATCGTTAAATCCATCACCGTCCAGATCCCCGACATCCAAACCATAAGTAACAGCAGTCTCTTCTCCGAAACGTGTTTCTGAAAAAACCCCACCTGTCTGGTCGTGAAAATAGGAAGCATTACTGAAAAAGACAGCGTTACTTTGAGCAACGTTTCCAACCACGACATCCAGCAATCGATCATCATTCATATCAGCCAACTTGATTGCATAGGTCTGACCATCCTTACGACCAAACGCGATTCGCGATCCAAATCCCCCCGAAACTTCCCCGAGATAGAGTGCATTGGCTTGCCCGATATTGCCCGCAACCAAATCCATCATTCCGTCTCCATTAATATCACCCACAGCAATCGCCCGCGTTTCATCATGTTTGTCGCCGAAGTACACCCTCGTCTTGAAACCTAATTTTCCATCATTCAGCAACGCATAACTTTGCTGCCCATCTCGATTCGCCAGCACCAGATCATTGTGCCCGTCCTGATTGAGATCAGCGACAGCTACGCTGATGGTTGAATCACTGGGACCGCCAAATGTTTTTTGGCTTCCAAACCCGGCTGCCCCATCATTCAGAAAGATACGATTTGGCCGCCCGCGACTGGTAGCAAGAATATCCACATCTCCATCACCATCCAAATCGGCAAGCGTAAGACTGCGAACACTACTCAATTCACCCAACGACGCTCCTGGCACAAAGTGACCTTGACCATCGTTTAACATCACCTGACAGGGTGCCATATCGTTGCCCACCGCAATATCTAAGTCACCATCACCATCCAGGTCGGCAACTTCAGTGGCGTAAGTGGTTCTCAGATCAGTGCCCAGTCGTCGTTGCACATTGAATCGACCTCGCACCTGATTGAACAACAGATAGTTCTGCTGTGGCCAATGCCGACCGTTCGCAGCGGCAACATCGAGATCACCATCGCCATCGAAATCTCCCAGGCGTACCGACGCTGTCAAATTGGATTGTGTTCCCAGAGTTGTCCTGCTGCTGCCAACAAAAATTCGTGGTTTTGCAGCATTGCCAACCGGAGCGATCAGCAAAAACGTGAGCAGCGTGGATGAGACCAGGATCGGGTGCAGTGATTTCATGCGATTGGAATTTCCCAGAAAAAAGTGGAGCGATTGCCGTCTCATCGGACTGAGAATTTACTGGATGCTGCTGTTTTCAACATGGCGTATAAGCAACGAATGGACAAATTGCCCAAGATGTTATCCCGGGGCAACAAACCGCTGGGGAATTACATTCCAGCGGCCCTGGCACCATCCAGACAGGCTCCCCAAAAAACCAACACGACCAACGAAGTCTGATAATAATGATATGAACGAGGTTCTCGCGGCACGACAGCAAAACCCCACTGGTTTAAACTGGCTGGTCTGATCCCGCCCATACACCTGCATTCCTACAGAGACGTCTGATGCCCTCACCGAAATCCCCACTTTCCATTACCTTCCAGTCCATTTCCTACTGTCTGTTGGCCTGTATCGCAGTCAGCCTCATACCGAACGTGAACGCCGCGGACGATAGCGACAAGAAACTCAAAATCCTGTTGGTCGCTGGCGGCTGCTGCCACGATTACCCCGAGCAGACAAAGCTTTTGAAAGAAGGGCTCGAGAAACGCATCAACTCCGAAGTTACAGTCGTCTTGAGTTCAGACACCAGCACCAAGGCAACCTTCAAGATTTATGAATCAGACGATTGGGCCAAAGGCTATGACGTCGTGATCCATGACGAATGCTCGGCAAATGTGACAGACAAACCTTACATCGACCGGATTCTGAATGCCCATCGCAATGGAACCCCTGCCGTGAACCTTCACTGTGCCATGCATAGTTATCGTTTCGGCAATTTCCGCGCCCCTGTCGCTGCCGATGCCGACAATGCAGCGTGGTACGAGATGTTAGGTGTTCAATCGACGGGGCATGGCCCCAAGACACCCATTGACGTGATCTTTGATGACAAAGAGCATCCGATCACAAAAGGACTCAAGAACTGGAAGACGATCAATGAAGAACTGTACAACAACGTACGCATCTACAGTGGCACTTCAGTGCTGGTCAAGGGCGACCAAGTGACACAGCCCAACAAGAAGGAACTCAAAAAGAATCCAGATGCCAAGCCACGCAAGGCAAGCGCGGTAGTGGCTTGGACTAACGAATACGGGCCAAAGAAAACACGTATTTTCAGCACTTCTCTTGGTCACCAAAATGAAACCGTTGCCGACGAGCGTTATTTGGACTTTGTCTCTCGCGGTGTTCTCTGGGCAACTGGCAACCTCAACAATTAGTCACTGCTGTTGAATCCTTGACGACGCGATTTCGTCGCCAACAATGCTTCCAGCAGACCGAGATGGCTTCCAGCAAAGCCAGATGGGCCTTCCAAGAGCCAACTTCGCCGGTCAAGTGACCAGTGAAGTGCTCAGCGAAATGCCAGTGCGGATTTAGCAGCGGACTTTCGCAACCATTTCGACAACCCAATTATAGAACATATCGAATGCCTCATGCATCACGAATGCCATTCTGGCATTGTGTAGCAGGATCCTCAGTTGCGTGATTTATTTCCGCATTGGGATTAGATCGTGAGAACCACGGCTGACCCCGTCGCACAACTCGGCAGGGGTTTTGACGACCAAAAGCCGGCAAGGCTTGATGTTGTGAAAGTCAGCAAAGCTGTTACCCCTTGGTTCAGCTTAAGACGGCTTTGAGTAAGCGGAGATCACAAATACTCACTTGTCTTCGGTCACAGTGCAACCTCGCCAACAAACTCACAGATTCTGCTCTGCGGATGTTCACCGTGCAGCGTTTGAGGATTCAACTTTGCGCGTACCAACGTCACAGGAAGATGCATCGCACCGTCCAGTCAATCGAAGACGGTTTTTTGCAAAGACCTGATAACCCGCTTCCAGCGTTTGCGAGATCCCCGGCACCCTCGTCAACGCCACAAGTGGCCACAACCCAACTGCAGCATAAAGACGACGAAAAACCTCGACCCCTGTAATCCACTGACCGTCCGGCAAGTGTCCATGGATTTCATCCATAAAATCCTGCATGCTTCTGCCATAGTAGTCTGGTGCAAATTCTTCAGAACTGATGTCTGTGAACCGAATGCGTTGTCGCCTGTCCAACCAACGCAACATTCGTATTTCACGCATACAAAGGGGGCATTCCCCGTCAAAGAAAACTTCGACTTGCCATTGCATTGATTGGTTCGACATGACTGAAAAAGTTTACGCGAGAGAGGAATTATCAGTGAGCCAAATGCCACAGAATCACGTTGGCCTAGGTCAGTGTAGAAACGAGTCCATCCTCCCTTTCCATGGGACAGGAGGTTTACCTTTAGAAATCCACACCCAGCAACCAGCCGTTCGTGACTCGGAAGTGGGACACTAGCATTCTCGTGGTGAATACCAAATAAGTCATCGTCAGGAAAAACAGGACACAGGAAAGCCCGTGTACCAGCTTTCAGACTTGCAGAATTCCAACAAGCAGACAGGCAAATCCAATCACTACGATTCACAATCAGGGAACGAGCCAGGAAACCTCTGTGCTCCCTTTACCATCGTAGGCGATTGACGCTCGAACATGCCCTCCCTGACGCAAGTAAAGCCAGTCGACGGACTGAATCTGAGTCCGGACTAACCTGAAATTTTCTCGCCCAGCCTCCG
>JAPOKD010000098.1 GCA_029977825.1 Planctomycetota bacterium
CCACTGAGTGCCACGCATCTGGTCAATTACCTGAAATCCAAACTGGAACCTCTCTACGGGATCACTGACAGTTGACAAGCGGGGGGTCTGCTCCCAGAACGACCTGATTTTTGCCGATCGTTCCGTTACACTTGCGTATTCCTTCACTGCTTCTCAAAGGTCGCCATGATTATCTCGAATTGCCCAAGGTGTCAGGAAGGGTTTCGCGTTCCTACGGGGACAATACCAGACGACGCCTATGCGGTGTGTCCTTGGTGTCACGAGACCTTTCCTCTCACGGAAGTGCTTAATCAGCTTCCACCCGTGCTACAAATCCTGTCTGCCGATGGTGAGCCCATCGAAATTCTGGAATCCGGTGCCATTCACTCGGCAGCCGGAATGCAGGAACTCAGTGGTGCATCAGCCGGAGCCTTCGATCACTTACAGCCGACTGATGGTGCAGTCAGTGACCAACCTTGGGATCCGACAGCTCTGAACTTTGGCGATGGTAGTGGGCAAACCGATACAGGGTGGAATCCTGATGGAGCGTCCCAAACGGTTCCCATGAGCGTTTCACCTCGCCCCAACCGCAGAAAGAAAAGTGGATCGGGAATACGGTCGATGGTACAAGTCGTTGTCGGCGGTTTGCTTTCAGTTCCAATCGCTCTGGCAATTCTTTTGGCGGTTGGACGTGCCCCTGACCTGGGTTTCTGGCCGTTCGACGGTCAAGCAAGATCGCCACGGGAACTGCTGCCTTTTCTTGACGATTCAAATGCAGGCGACAAAACAACATTTCCGAAATTCGAAGGCCAACAACTTGATACAAGCAAATTCGATGATGCAATGGACGAGACCGAAGACCCCGGTCAATCAGCTCTTGACCAGATATTTGCTCCCGACAAATCACCGGAAACTGAGGATCAAAGCAGTCTGGATGAGAAAGCAGTGATCACTCCAAATCAAACTGCTGTTCGCCAGAAAACAGATACTACAGCCGCTCCTGCGCAGCCCCAAAAAGGCACCATTCCACCAGAGCTGCCAGATACCTTGACTAACACAAGTACC
Organism: Planctomycetota bacterium; assembly: GCA_029977825.1. GTDB lineage: Bacteria > Planctomycetota > Planctomycetia > Pirellulales > Pirellulaceae > Rubripirellula. The sequence goes on from JAPOKD010000098.1 coordinate 1,045, forward strand.
GATTCCCTACCACTCAAAGAGCCTGAATCGGCAGATGCACAAATCAGCAACAGCCCTGCCGATTTACCAACCAGTGCCATTGCTGCAAGCCAAATCAAATCATCTGAGCAACTGAGCGATTCCAATACGAAATCAAATTCGCTGGAGTCAGTACCCGCACAAGCCCTGATCGAGGTTACAGCTGCGATTCAAGCAATCGAAAAACTAGATGCAGATGATCAGACCATTGATACGGATACCTTGGCAGAAGCCTATGAAAGAATCGCAGAAGCCTGCGTAACAGCCCAAAAGTATCCAGCCGCACTCTCCTCCTTGGCAAACGCTGTCAGCAAGTCCACCGCATTGAAGCAAATACAAGAGGCGGCAGTAACCTGGTTGGACTACCCCCAACGATCGGCAAAAGGCATTCTCCTGATTGGTAAACCTGGTGCTACAGCCAAAAGCCAAATCCTCACTCTGGATTCAGGTCGCGTCCTCACACTCAGTGGTAAATTGAACCTGCCGCTTGCAGAGCAGGTAGTGGTTTTGGGCCAGATCACCGATCAGCAGGATGAGATCGAGATCAGCTTCACAGCACCTCTTCCGTAAGTGATGACCTTCACTCAGAGGCATCAACAGCCTCGATTCATTCACAAGACGTGCCCGCTTATCGACGATGAATTGCATAAAAGTGTAAACGGGTACATGCTCCCACTCTTGATACAGCCTGCAAATTCATGAGCCAGCTTGCGATTCTTTTCATCGCAACCCACGTGCTGTGCAACGTTGCTGCCGTTCTACACTTAGGCAGAACATTGGTGTCATTCGGTTCCATGATAAGACGTGATCGTTGTCCATGAAAATCTACTACACCGATCATTTTGAACTGCCGCTACCCGCCGGCCACCGCTTTCCAATGGTCAAATACCGGAAATTGCGCCAACACATAGTCCGAAGTGAGTGCCACCGACAGGATTCGCTGATCGTGCCACCAGCGGCCACTGATGAACAACTACTTTCCTGCCACACTGAACGTTACGTTAAAGCGGTTTGTAACGGCACTCTAAGCGACCGTGAAATACGGCGAATCGGATTTCCCTGGTCGCCACAGATGGTAGAGCGTTCGCGCCGCAGCACGGGGGCGACCCTCGCCGCAAGTCGGGCTGCAATGACTGATGGTGTCTCCGTCAATCTCGCAGGTGGCACCCACCATGCCATGCGTGATACAGGGGAAGGTTACTGCGTCTTCAATGATGCCGCCGTTACGATTCGCACGTTGCAACGTGAAGCGTTAATCCAACGAGCGTGTGTAATTGATCTGGATGTCCACCAAGGAAATGGTACTGCTGAAATACTAGGTGATGACCAAACCGTATTTACCCTGTCGCTTCATGGAGTCAAGAATTTCCCCCTGCGCAAATCGCCCAGCGACCTTGATGTAGATCTTGATGACGGGACAACGGATGCGCAATACATGACCGCACTCCAAACAGCACTTGATCACCTTGATAGCCAACAGCCGTTTGACCTGGCTATTTTTCTGGCGGGTGCTGACCCCTACGAGCAGGATCGTCTCGGTAGATTGAGTTTGTCAAAAAAAGGCCTGGCAGAGCGAGATCGAACCGTGATGCGATGGTGCCGAGACCGCGATATTCCACTCGCGATCGCCATGGCAGGTGGGTATGCTCCGGACGTGGACGATATCGTTTCCATTCATGGAATGACCGTAAAACTAGCCAGTATGCACTCCAGACTCACCACCTAGTACCAAGCGCGTTCCATCCCGGCTTTGCTGCGGCGAAACCAGCTTTTCGATGCTCTCATTGCAAATCAGGAGGGGACGAATAGCTTACTCACACACAACTACTTATGCTGGTGGTCCAGAAAGTGGGCTGGGCATGCACCACCAAGTGAGCCATGACCTGCCTGCAGTTGCCGTATTTCCCCTGACAAGCGCAACACACAAGCGCACCACTAACCGAGAGATAGACTTTGCGACTTTCTATTCTGCTGTTCATTGCCACCTCGCTTTGTATTGGGTTCCACGAAAACGCAGTTGATGCAAAAGAAACCAAAATCGTGCTGGTAGCGGGAAAGCCCTCGCATCCACCCCGCATGCACGAATTCAATGCAGGCGTGCAATTAATGACCGAATGTCTAAAGGGCATACCGAACGTCGACGTTCAGTTTGTACTTAATGGCTGGCCACAAGATGAATCGATCTTTGATGGTGCGAGCGCAGTCGTCTTTTTCATGGACGGGGGACGACGACACGAGGTTGTTGGAGAAAATGGAAGGCGATTAAAAGTGGTTGATGAATGGTCATCCAAAGGTGTTGGACTGGGTTTCATGCATTTTGGTGTCGAAGTCATCGCGGACCAGGCCGGAACAGAATTTAAACGATGGATTGGTGGTCACTACGAACACATGCACTCTTGCAACCCAATCTGGGAGCCAAGTTTTGCTGTATTACCTGAGCACCCTATCACCCGTGGTGTAAAACCGTTTAAGGCCAAGGATGAGTGGTATTTCAACATGCGGTTTGTTGGTGACATGTCTGGCGAAAAAGCGACAGAGATTGAAGGACTCAAGTTTGTTCCCATTCTGACTGCTGTGCCCTCAAACGAAGTCCGTGATGGTCCCTACGTCTATCCGAAAGGTCCCTACCCACACATACAAGCATCCAAAGGCCGAGCCGAAGCAATGATGTGGACCGTGGAGAGACCTGATGGAGGTCGCGGCTTTGGCTTCACGGGCGGGCACTTCCACGACAACTGGGCAAATGACAACTATCGCCGGGTAGTTCTCAATGCAATCCTGTGGATAGCGAAAGTGGATGTTCCGGCGGGCGGCGTTAAGTCCGATGTCTCAGAAGAACAGCTCAATGCCAATCTTGACCCCAAGAATCGCCGTTAACAGATCCCCGAGAAATGAATCAGGGTAAGTCACCCAAAGTGCTGAACTGTGATGCAACAGCAACAGAGTTGCTTTGGAATTCCCGAGGGAAGCGAAATCACCGGTCTCAATCGCCTTTTTCTGGAACATTCTCAAGAATGTCCAGCAAGATCTGATCAGCTTCAATGCCTTCGGCTTGAGCTTCGAAATTCAATAGCACTCTGTGTCGCATGGCTGGCAGGAATACTCGCCGCACGTCCTCAAAACTGACGTTGTAGCGCCCTTCAAGAAGAGCTCTTACTTTGGAAGCCAGCGCCAAAGTCTGTGCTCCACGCGGGCTGGCACCCCAACGTACATAATTATTGGTTGCCGCAACGGAATGTGGGCCATCGGGGTGTGTTCCCAAGTTCAAACGAACCAGATAATCTCGCACATGAGGTGCAAGAATGACTTTGCGAACCATCTGTTGCCACTTTTGGATCTCCTCACCATCCATCACTTTCTCAAGATCAGCATTGTGTCCCTGAGTTGTCCGTTCGACAATCGAATTCAGGTCTTCACGGCTACTGTATCCGACCACCAATTTGAAGAGGAAACGGTCTAACTGTGCTTCAGGAAGCGGGTACGTTCCTTCCTGCTCGATAGGATTCTGCGTCGCAAGCACGAAGAAGGGCTTCTCCAACACAAAGCGTGTTCCGCCAGCGGTCACTGTTCCTTCCTGCATGGTTTCCAACATCGCTGACTGCGTCTTGGGTGTCGCGCGGTTGATCTCGTCTGCCAGCAGGATCTGCGTGAACACAGGACCTCGTTGAAATTCAAATCCACGGCGACCATTCTCATCCTCAACGATCATATTGGTGCCGAGGATGTCGGCAGGCATCAGATCAGGTGTGAACTGGATGCGGCTGTAATTCAAGTCCATGACATCAGATAATGTCCGGACAAGCATGGTTTTTCCGAGCCCTGGGACACCCTCCAACAAGCAATGGCCACCACAGAAAATGGCTGTCAAAACACCGTGAACGATATCCTCATGACCAACAATTACCCGGCCTATCATCTCGCGGACGGCGTTATAACGTTTTCCAAATTCTTCCGCTTCCGCCTGCATCGACTCTACTGTGTTACTCATCTGCATTCATCAATGTGGGTTGACCGTGCCGCACAACTTTGCATTGAACGACAAATACATGGCTGGTGAAAAGCTGCAGTACCAACACTGGAACGCAGGGCTGAAAATGCAGTGGAACCGACCCAATCATAGCGGAAATAACCGCACGTGGGTAAAGCTCTTGATGCGTCAAATAGCTCAATTCAATGGCACATCTCTAATTTTGCTGTGACAACGTGTCTGAAACCCGTTCAACCTGCTCAAAAACTCGCATCACATTGCCCCCAAGAACTTTTCGGATGTCATCGCCGCTGTAGCCACGGTCCAAAAGACCCTGCGTGATTACCGGATAAGTACTCACATCTTCGAGCTGTGCGGGAAGTGCCGGAACGCCGTCGTAATCGGATCCCAAGCCAACGTGATCAATTCCCGCAACTTTAACAATCTGGTCAATGTGATCCAGCACATCATGTACGGTACAGCGTTTTGACCGTGGATTTTTTAGTTCCCATTGCCTCAACCCGGACTGCGCTTTTTCCTCATCGTCTGGATACAACTCATTCAACTTTTCACGATGCTTGGTGCGTTTTCGTGATCGTGCTGCATCAACCGGGTTCACAAAATCAGAAAAGAAATTCACCATCACAACTCCCCCATTTCGTTTTGTCAGCAACAGTACGTCATCAGGGACATTTCGAGGGTGGTCAGCAATCGCTCGCGCGGAGGAATGGGAAAAAATCACAGGTGCCTCAGTCGTCTCCAAGGCTTTTCTCATGCAAGCAGGAGACACGTGAGAAATATCGACAATCATGCCCAAACGATTCATTTCATGAATGACTTCCTCCCCAAACGCAGACAGTCCCCCTGAAATTGGATCATCACTACACGAGTCTGCCCACTCAAGAGACATCGAATGGGTCAATGTCATGTATCTTGCACCTTCTCGATACAATTGGCGAAGTACATTGAGTGAGTTCTCGATCGAGTGGCCCCCCTCAACACCAATTAATGATGCAATCTTGCCCTGATTTCGGATTCTGGTGACATCTTCAGCGGTCAACGCCAACTCGAATACATCGCTGTATTGCTTCGTCAATTCCCTGACAACTGCGATCTGTTCGAGTGTTGTCGCAAGCGCATTGTTTTGTGTTGCTGTCGACACGGGCACGTATACCGACCAGAACTGGGCACCAACGCCACCCGAACGCAAACGCGGAATATCAGTATGTAGGTCAATCTGTTTTTTTCGCAAGTTGATCTTGCCAACTCCACTACCACTCTTCCGCAACGCCCACGGTAGATCATTGTGCCCATCAAATACCGGTGCTGTTGCATGTATTCGAAGTGCCCGGTCAGTAACAACGATTGGATTCCGCTTACGTGCATACGATTCCTTTTCTGCTGATCCTTCAGGATCGGCATCACTGCTGTAAACAGGACAGACGAGAAAAGACGCAACAACACAAAGCACATTTCGCAAGTGAATCACAGTGGTACTCACAGCTGAATGGAAGGATTTAGTCAGAGCTTATGATGACAGACAGCTTGATGCTGCTCTACCCGGAATTCGCCGCCGTCTAACCATAACGAGATGATCGGACGTGTGCGAGGAAATCAAGACTGAAGCTGTCTTAGCATCAAATGTTTTTTTTTGCCCGCTTCAAATGCTCATGCTCGTCACGGCCCTTGTAAAAAGGGTCGAGCGGATAACAACCACTGACAATGCCATTGCGCGGCGCTGTCGTACAATCACTGAATGTGCGACATACTTTTTTTCGAGCCATTTGTTGTCCTGACAGGACATCAGCCGGCAGTTCTGGATAGGACAGCACCATTCGGCCCAAACCCACAGAATCCACCCAGTTTTCTCGAACAAGAGCCTGGGCAGCATGCGGCAACCAGTCCTGAAGATAACTGTAGCCAGACCCGACAAACAGCAATTCGGGGTGTTGCTGTTTCAACTCAGAAGTTGCGCGTAACTGGCGGGCCACTCCCACCAGAGGATCTTCCGGAGGCTTGTATCCATCACTAGGTGGAAAATACGCAGGTCGTTGGATATGTGGATTGTAGTATGGACTGCCCGCTGTCGTACAAACGAGCTTGATACCGAGACTTTTAAGAAGCTCCATGAATTTTGAGGGTTCACTCAAATCAACCTCACAACCCGATGCGTCACTGCCGAATGCGAAACGTTGATCCCCACATGGATCAACGATTCCAACTCGGTCTGCCCCCGGTTGAAACGGCAGGAAATCAAAAATGCTGAGCCTTACCCCGATCATCAGACCTGGGGCAAGTGAGTGAATGCCTTCAACAATATCGCGGAGGAAACGTGTGCGATTCTCAAAACTGCCGCCAAACCGCCCAGATCGATCAACACCACTCAACAGCTCATGTCCCAGGTAGCCATGGCAATGCTTGATGTCAACGAACTGAAAACCCGCCTGCTGCGCTAGTACCGCAGCTTGAATGAAGTCATCTACCAATTTCTGCAATTCGTCGTCCGATAGAATTGCCACTGCGTGATCGAGTCCGAGGCGGGCATCAAGTGCTGGATTGCATTGCACGGTTCGCGGTTCACTGACACTTTTCTGATTGGGGCGGGCATACCTCCCCGAGTGGGTCAACTGCAAGCCTACAAGCAGATCATCGGCCACCCCAAACTTGTCCTGATGAGCCTTGGTCAACTCCAACCTCAACAATTCAATATCGGAAAGATTCTGAGCAGAAATCATCAACTGATTTGGGTTGGCACGACCATCCGGGCGGACTGCAACGGCTTCCCCACCCCACATCAACTTTGCACCGCTGAGGCCAAAGTTCCGCCATCGTCTTCTCGTCAATTCAGTTGGTTTTCCATCAAGAGTTCCATCCCAACCCTCCATGGGCAAAATACAGAACCGATTTCCAATGGTCATTCCATCAATTTGCAGCGGATCAGCCAGAGGATTGCTATCAGCTACGATCTGTTCATCACAGGGAAACTCAATTCCCAATTTGGCAAGATGACTCATGAAGTCATCATGTTTTTTAAAACTTGCCACACGCGGGTAAGCCATCAAATTTCCTCTTTCATGATTCTCTGAAGATCACTGGCAATCGATTCCAGAACTGGGGCATCAGCCTCGGGTCGATGCGGCGAGTCAGGATGCGTCTGATCACTGGCAAGCATGCCCCTGATTTTCAAAAACATTGCAGCAGAGTGTTTGTATGCAGGCGCGGGATCTCGGAAAGTAAAGCTGCCCAGATATTGCAGTAAATCATTCAACTCATAGAAAGCGGGATCACCCGCCTCCCACATGGAATCCCGTCGAGCAAATGCATCAGGAGCAAACGTACTCAAACCCAGTAAATAATCACTCCCATACATCACCATATCAATGGCAAGATCATTTCCAGTAAACACTTTGAAATCAGGTCGCACTCGGTTTCGCAGTTCAAGACGCTGCCATTCAGGTAAGCGGTGAAGTGACGAATGCTTTGCACCCAGTGCATTTGGAATCATCATCAATTGCTCGTAGACATCCAGTGAGTAAATTCTGCCAAACGGAGCAAACACCTTTCCTAATTCGAAGAACAGGAAATCTCCGCACTCTCTTGCAAGTGCCTGGTAAGCTTCGACCAATTGGTCATCAGGCAATTCGATCAACCCGTACGACTGGAAAAAAATGGGGGTGCCACCATATCGTTGAATTTGCTCGATTCCGGCGCGATATGAATCTCCGGCAAAACAGGCTCCGGGATGATCGCCAACAAAAACACCTGCAACAAACAACCGATCACCAGCGATGCGTTGAGAACGCAGTAACACCTCCTCGCGGACCGCATCGTCAATCAGATTACCGTAACCAGTATCCATATTGACTGCCGGAACCAGTCCAGCATCCAGTGTGCGCTGCAGGTGCATATCGAAGCCTTGCCAATCAACTTCGCCACCCACCTTGTATGGCAGCAAGATGGCAGAAACGCCCATAATTTTGCGACGTGGTCGCAGCAGTTTTGCAGGATCCATCACTTCAGTCATACTTTCTTTTTCAGCCTTAAAAACTTGATCATTTCAACTGTATGTTGCCTTCCACCGGCTGTCTTGGCGTATCGGGCACAACTGTACCTTGCAATACAGGCAATGGGATCACACTTGGATTATCAACTCACCGACCGAGCACTTCCCGAGAACTTACCACCATGGGGGGTTCTTGTGCTGGAAAGTCATCACAGCCCGAAATTCGCGATGAACTGGCGCACTCATGAGTTTGTCAAAATTATCTACGTATGGAAGGGCAGGGGAGAGTTCCATATTGGTGACGAGATTCACAACTTCGATGCCAATGATGTGATTATCGTTCCACCTCGCACCCGCAACCGCATTGTCGATGACACCTCTGCGGTGCCCAGCCTGTACATCTGCTGCATTTCTACCGAACTCTTCAGCTTTGAACCAAATCTGCTCCAATCTCTCAACGTACGGCTACACCATCATCGCCACGGATTCACACATCGGATCACGTCGCTGCTCCGAGGCTTGATTCACTCCCAGCATAAGCCTGTCGCCACCACTTCGATCACCATGGTTGCGGATGCGTTGCGACTGTTGCAACTCGTTCTGGAACTTGAAACAAAACCGCAGGCAAAGCATCAATCAAACGGTAATGAACGTGCCGTTCTGCAACGTTACATCTCAGAGCTACCTGATCATTTTTTTGAAGAATCATCAATTGAATCCACCAGTCAACGCCTCGGGATTCCAAGACGAACTTTCACTCAACTGTTTCATGAATTGACCGGCGAAACATGGCTCGCCCATACTCGACGCCTCGCTGTGGAACACGCGCAGGTAAGACTATCCCAGACGGACCTCCCCATCACATCCATTGCATTTGAATGTGGCTTTCGCGACCTCTCTACTTTCTATCGACAATTCAAAAAATTGTCGGGAATGTCACCCGGTGAATACAGGTCGACCCAAAGCCGACCCCTGAACGATGGTAGCAATCATTCCTGAATGCGATAAAGCGCTGCATCTGTTCTTAGCAGAATCGACCCATCAATCACACCAAGCGATGCGAGCGTACGTTCCTCAAGTACGTTTGCAGCCAGTTCCTCATACTCTCTGCCCGCCCGTACAACCGTAGTCACCCCATCTTCGCTGGTGAAATACAACTTGCCATCAGCCAAGAGAGGCGATGAAGAATAATTCCCACCCATTCGCTTGCGGTAAACGAGGTCTCCTGTCTCAGCCTCAACACATGTAGCAATGCCATCATCACTGATTGAATACACCAACCCCTGATGGGCAATCATCGAAGGTGTCTTGGGAACATTCCTATCATATTCCCAAGCAACATGGGTATCAGTAACTACACCTCTTCCTGTGGGACGAATCGCCAACATTTTACTACTATCAAAACTCGTTGAAATAAAAACGAGGCCACGGTGATAAGTGGGCTTCGGAACCACAGAATAGCCAACATATCGCACATCCCAGATTGTTTCTCCGGTCACTGGATCCAGTGCCAACACACAATCACTTCCGGGCGCGATAACCTGCAGTTGGCCGTCAACTTCGATCACCGTTGGGGTACAAAATGAAAAGGTTTTTTTGGCAGAAACCGGTCTTGGCGTTGACCACGCCAACTGACCATTCGCTGCATTCAAAGCAACAATTTTGGGATCGGCATCACCATCACAAGTGAAGATCAAATTTCCGGAAGCCAAAACAGGGCTACCGCCATTTCCATGCGTGGGTTTGAAGTACAGCTCACGATTTTTCCACAAAACTTCACCATCCAAAGTTAAGCACGCTGTACCTTGATATCCAAAGTGCACATAGATCCTGTCGCCATCGATGACAGGTGTTGGACTCGCGTGACTGTTTTTTCGATGGATACGAGCAGGGCGCTCTGCGGTCTGCTCCATAACGGGAATTGTCTTCAGAATTTTGCCGGATGCCGCGTCAACGATGATCAAGGACAGCGTGTAATCCTGTTTTTTTGAATCCTCAATTCCCTCGGTGGAGGGGACTGCCGCCGTTAGAAAAATACGGCCTCCGGCGGTCACCGGTGATGACCATCCCTCGCCAGGAATCTCCGTCCGCCAAGCGATGTTCTTATCGGTACCCCATTCAGTGGGCAACGGCTGATCAATCACACCATCACCTTGAGGACCACGAAAAACTGGCCAATCCTCAGCCACGAGAGCCGGGGAAACCGCGCCAACAAAAACCGACATCAAAATGATCAAACGACTGGGCATCATTACTCTTTGGGAAAATTGAGGCGGGAAATGGTTCAAAAAACCGAAAGGATGCGGTATTTCATGCGGAGACACCCTCAATTGTTCCGGCAGATCTGCGGAGGCGATCCACAGCCTGAGAACATTTTCTTGAGTTTGTCGCCTTATTAACCAAGGCAGGCGGATTTGAATCTCGAATCTCGCGCACGACCGCGTCGATCCGTTGTCTTGACTCGCGTTAATAGTCTAACGGACGGGGCAGGAGACGCACGGACAGTTTTTTTGTCGCAAGGGCGTCATTTCAGTCTAACGGACAGTGATCCACGATGGATACCATCCAAGAAGAGCAGTAATGAATGAATCACAAAAAGGCTCGGCACGCTCTCGCTGTATTGGAGTTTGCACCTTGAACGCCGAGAGTGTCTGCGGTGGTTGCCACCGGAATCTCGAGGAGATATCCAGATGGGCGAACGCTTCTGCTGACGAGCGCGAAGAGATTAACCA
>JAPOKD010000368.1 GCA_029977825.1 Planctomycetota bacterium
CTGACATCGTCAATAGCGGCAACGGCAACATGAATGAGTCCCTTGACCCTAGCAATCCGTTGCGTGGCTCAGAAAAACTCAACGACCTGTTGGGTAAAGACACAACTGATGCGAAAGATGGGGCTCCAGCCGCACGTCTCGTATCCGGTGTATGTGGTCAGGCAGCATGGGGGGGAACCTCCGGTACTGGCAGTGGAACGACATTCGCCAGCACAGACGCGAACAGTGTCGAGCGAGCCGAGTTAGTTTCACGGCACTTCGTGACGAATGGCTACAACACGAATTATGCTGCTAGCTGGCACCTGACTCGAGGTATGGTTCGCACCGCCTTCGATAATTCCACCACTCCAATTTCCCTGACCACCGCAGCAACAGGTGGATTCAAGGGACTTAGCGGAACGACTGGACCGTTGCGAGAGCCAACCATGGCGAAATCCCGTCTTTCCAGCAGCAACATCGGCATGATTGGGTGTGCAGCTCCTGGAGATATCGACGAAGCAATCTTGTCTCAAAACATTGGACATGGTCCCGGTGGTACTTGGTCGAAAGGTACCGATGACTCGGTGGAATACATCGCAGCCGGTGCTCTTCTGACCGAAGCTTTCAATGATGGACCAGCTTATGTTGACACAGCCTCATCGAACAAGCAGATCAACCTGATTGGCAACGGTGTGAGCCTGATGACGCAAATTGCCTGCGAGCGGGCCCAGCCGACGACAGCATCCTGTGCTGCTCCAACCGGTCCCGGCAGTGGCAACAACATTTACCTTCAGGACACGCGTGACTGGTACGCGATCCACAAGGGCTCGTGCAACATCCTGATGGCAGACGGAAGCGTCAAGTCATTCCAAGACCTTAACGCCGATGGATTCTTGAATCCAGGTTTCGACATCGCTGATAACCTTACTGATCTTGAGATCAGCGGTGTTGGCTACGCTGACGATCGTCAAGAGATGGCCACTGACCAATTCTTCGGTGGCATCTTCATCGACGATGCGTACTTCAAAGGTGCGTTCGAGTGATCGAAACAGCCTGCAGTTAGCTGAAGAAGTGGGCATGATCCCACAACAAAACTTATCACCCTTGCAGTGCCAGCACTGCAAGGGTGATTACGCAACCACGAACACGACACATTACAAACATTAAAAGCATGAATCCCTCAACGAAACGAACACTCTTAATCATGGGCAGTTTGGCCGCAATGATCTCCGTGGCTTCGGGCGTTTCCTTGAGCGTAAAATACAAGCCATATGGTGTACCCGATGTTTTGCGTGCCGATTATGAGAGGAAAGTAGCTGACATCAAGGAGCGAGAATACCTTCTGCAGAATGCGGACAAACTCAGTGAAGCGATCGCCCACATGCCAGCTACGACTCATGACTTTGGCATGATGGATCCACATGGCACCGCATCTCACCAATTTGCCATCCACAATCAAGGCTCTGCTCCACTAGCCCTGAAGATGGGAACCACAACATGCAAATGCACAGCAGGCAAATTGGGATCGAAATTATTACAACCTGGCGAACAAACCACCGTCCAATTGACTTGGAATACGGGCTACAAGGTCGACGAGTACGAACAGTCGGCTATTCTGCACACCAACGATCCAACCTTGCCCGAGATCGAAATCAAGGTCAAAGGTGAGATCAAGGGTGAACTTCTGAGTCCCGGGACGATTACATTTCCACGAACAAACGTTGCCGAAACAAGTCACGCACGCTTCGTCATATTCAGTCAGGTATGGACGGGATTCGAAGTCGAAAATATCGAATGCGAGGCCGAAGACTTCACATGGTACGCCGAACCGATAGATGGAAGCGACTCGCGATTAGCAGACAAACAATCAACCCATGCCGTAGAAATCCATGTTTTCACCACGCCACTGGAACAGCGTAAATTCTCTGGCAACATGGAATTGCGAGTGCGTTCGCAAGATGGCAAAGACGCGGTAGTGCGCACAGTTGCTTACTCGGGTAAACCGCATTCCCCAATCAGTTTTCACAGCCGCGACATCCACTTTCAGGATGGACTCGACATTGGCACGCTAACAAATAAAAAAACTCACCAATTCAATCTTGTTGTGAGGACCAACGGTGACACGTCTCGAAGAATTGAAGTTCTTGATGTTGAACCAAAAATCATCAGCGCAAAGCTTACACCGCTGAAGACGGCTGGAAATTTTCGTCTAAGCCTGGAGATTCCTCGAAATAGTCCGACCACAATTTTCAACATGGCCGAAAAACATGGGTACGTCCAAGTCGGTGACCCCTTGGACAAGAATCAATTCTCCAATTGGTTCCCCATCCACGGTGCAGTCGTCGAGCTAAGCAAGTAAATCAATCATTTCCCAATCATTAGCTGCCAGACATCCATGACAATGAGTTCGCCACAAGAAATCACGCAGCCAACAAGCTATCTCTGTGGTAATTGCAACACGGAGAATGCTACAAACGCAAAGTTTTGTGAGGGCTGCGGCCACCATCTCACTGAACCGTGCAGCGACTGCGGCACAACTGTCTCCCTCTCTCAAAACTTCTGTGGCAAATGTGGCGCCAACCTGGTGAAAGCTAACCAGCAACGCTACGGAGGATACGAGAAGAAACTGATTGAGGCTGTCAAGCAGACTAAGTTGCATGAATATGAACACGCGCTAGCTCTGATTGAAAATTTATGTCAGCTCAACGACTATCGCTTCCGCACGGTAGCCGAACAGGCTGCGACTGCAGCAAGCAAGATTAAAAAACTGCGTGACCAGACTTCGGAAGATGCCGCGAGAAAGATCAGCGAAGCAAGAAAAGCATTAGCAGAGGAAGATAGTGCAAAGGTTGTCAGTCTGCTTGAGCAGGTGCCGAGTGCCCTGCGAGACGCAGAAATCGAAAAAATTTTCCAACGAGCCAAGGCAACGGTTGGTGAAACACGAGCTCTTCAGGACGAACTTCGAAGTGGTATCGCTGACAAAAACTGGCTGTTAGTGGGGGGGCTTCTTGAGCAATTACTCGCCCTGTTTCCGGAAGAATCACGCTATCAGGAACTCTCGCGAAAAGTCCGCGAAAAACTCGTACGTGATGCGAAAAGCAGCATAGCAAAAGGAAAGTTCGCTGCTGCTCTGGAATCCTTCCACGCAATTCCCTCGTACGCCTCAACCGAAGACTTGGAAAAATTGGTCACCTCGACCAGCAAGGCTAGCTGGTGCGCCGAACAAGTCAGCAACGAACCCTTTGCAACAGCGATACTTGGCCGCATCGCGCTGGAATATGCGAAATCGGCACCCAGCTTCCAACCTGCAGAACAGCAAGTCAAAGACATTGCGGCGCGGATCAAGTCCCACCAAGTCACGACTCGCTGCCCGCTGCCACGCTGGAAACCCTCCAACCGCAGCTGGTTAGGCGGAGAATTTCTGCTCTTGGGCCATCCACAAATGCACGCCCTTGGTAAACATGAAGCGTTCAGATTACATCCTGGACAACTCAGCGTAGCGCTAGGCCTGGCATTGCAAGGTCTGGGACATGGACGAATCAAGGGCCAATTCGGCATCAAAAAGAAAAAGCTACTCGGATCTCGGCGGAAGAAATCCAACCTGTGCTGGGGACTCGATGTTGGCTCAGCGTCCCTAAAAGCCGTTTTACTTGAAGAGACAAATGGCGAGATTACAGTTCTTGACACCTTTGTTGAAACGTTAGCCATACCAACATGTCGAAAGACTACAGAATCTGACTCACCAACACATCAACTACTGCCCGCTTTGATGAAGTTCGCTCAAGAAAAAAACACTGATGACATCAGTGTTTGGGCAGGTTTCCCATCGAGTGAGACGGCAACACATTTTATTTCCATTCCATCGTTGAAGGAAAAGCTTACTCAGCAGTTAATCGAAAAAGAGATAGCCCACAAGGTGCCACTGTCAAGAGAAGACATTGAAGTTGTAACGTGGATCGGTGACGCAGACCCTGAAAGCTTGAGAGGCAGGCCCGTGACACTGTCGATCGCAAGAAAACAATACCTCCAAGATTACCGGGACATGCTCACCACGGCTGGCATTGCTGTCAGTGGCCTGCAATCGAACTCACTGGCATTGCTAAACTTTGTTGCATGCGAATTCACTGAATTGGCGGAATGCGATGCAGATAATTCCGATGCAGATCATGCGGTCACGAGCGAGCCAGAGGAAGACGCGATCGCTTTCGTTGACTGCGGTGCTTCATCAACCACTTTGCTGATTGCTTCTCGGCGGGATCACTGGTTCTTGACCTTGGAAAAAGGCAGCGAAGCAGTGAACTCACTCATTGCCAGAAGTGCGAAAGTAACCAGTGAGAAAGCTGAACAGCTTAAACGCAATCCCGCTGATCTTACAGATCCTGCGAAGCAGTACGCCACGGTTGAAAAAAGCTTCCTGGAAAGCCGAGCTCGACTTGAGATAGCATTGGGAGAAATGCTCAAGAAAAACGAACAATTCAGCATCACGGCGACATGGTGTCTGGGCGGTGGCAGTCTGACTCATCAATGGATGCGTCTTGTGACAGCACACGAGGAATCTTAGTGAATACTTTAATCATTGCTTATCGTTGTTTTTTCAAGTCGCTGTCAGCCTTATTGGTGATCATGCTTGGCTGTGCTGGCTTATCCGGATGCGGTGGTCCCAGCCAAGAAGAAATGCTGATGCGAGCGGCCCAACGCCGACGCGCGCCCGATCCCTCAGAGACAGCTCAAGCTGAGGAAGCCAGCAAAGAACCGACGAAGGCTTCGGAAGCGGCGGAAGCACCAAACAACACACAGCAGCCGTCGTCGGTAGCGGGCAATCCCATAGCTGGCAATATTGCTTCCAGTCCGATTCCACAGACGGATCCTACCCCTGCAAACTCGGATAAGAAGCCAGCTTTGTCAATCAGCACGATTGACGAGCGGCAACCGACTACCGCGCTTGACAAGACTGAACGCCGCAAAATCGCACAAAAAAACATTGAGACACTTGCAGCTGCGTTGCTACAGCACTTTACGGATACGAAAAGGTTTCCGCAGGCTTGCGCACGCAACTCAAACAATCTGCCAACTCTCTCCTGGCGAGTATCCTTATTGCCCTATCTAGGGCTCGAGGACTTGCACAAGCAGTTTGATTTTTCAAAACCATGGAACGTGGAACCGAACAAATCGCTGCTCAAGTACATTCCAGACGTCTATGTTTCGCCTGAGCGTTTCGACACAAACACCAATTTCCTGTTACCCGCTGGCAAGTACTTTATCTTCGGCGAAAATCGGGTTCCTAGGGAAAAGACGGTAGAGGATGGCATGGGCAATACAATCATGCTATTTGAGGTTAACGATGAATATGCAGTACCATGGACTAAACCTAGTGACTTGAACGCAACCACCAGCAAGGAATTAGATGCGGCCATTGGAGAACTGAGGGAGAATGGGACTTTTGCCGCTTGGGCAAGTGGACTCCCAGTCCTATTATCAAGCAGCTTGACCAGCGACCAGATTTTTGCGGCGACAACGCATGAAAAAGGTGAAGCTCTTCGGGCAGGAGATATCCATCGCGACATTGCTGAACCTGTTTTTCTCAAGTTGGATCCTGAATCCGACCAGATGGCCGACGCAAAGACAACTGCAGAGAACGCGTCAAATAGAAATGAGGATGCACAAGTTTCCCGAGAGAACCTCCCTGCGAGATTACCTGTTCCCAAAGCATCTGACATCGCCGAAGCACAAGATAAATTAAGAAGCATCTACGCTGAGAAGTTGCGTGCAGCCGACGCCAGGGCAGACAAAATCAAACTCGCGCGTACAATGCTGGGCGATGCGGCCAAATCCCGGCTCGATCCTACCGGAGCCTATGTCATGCAGACTGCGGCGCTGCGTCTGGCGCTGGAAGCGGTTGACGTTGAGCTTTTGATGTCAGCCATCGATGCGCGGGTCGCCCTGTTTGAAGTAGATCCTTAC
>JAPOKD010000091.1 GCA_029977825.1 Planctomycetota bacterium
CATCGAAATTTCCGATCGTGATTACGCCACCCTGAATGCTGCTCAAGTCACCATCAGACCCGCTGGCATGACTGTCACCTTCTGCGGACAGCTCCGATCGCTGTGAGTCCCCATCAGAATCATGAGGCCAAACATTTTGAATAGAAAATATGGCTGTCACGATGATCAAAATAGAGCAGGGCAGGGGACTGTGTAAACGAATTATGCACTAGATCGCCGCAACTTCGTAGGGCTGCCGGGAATAAGATCACCAGCATCCGGGACTCGCCGGTTGGTCAGTCAGGTATTGAATGGAGAAAATTCTCTCCAGCTTTATGAGGATATCCCCAAAATCTGGTGGCAGACCAGATGAATCAGAACGAAACCGAGCGACTCAGCTGAGTCAGCTCATTGCCAATTTGACTGCTTGCGGCAAACAATCGCAGATTTCAACCGCAGTCATACCAGCTTGACCATGCTGCTGTGAAGCAAAATCTCCAGCAAGGCCATGCACCCATACCGCAAGCCTAACCGCATCCCATGTCGGAATACCTTGGGAAATAAATGATGTAATGACCCCTGTCAGCACATCACCGCTTCCCGCAGTCGCCATACCCGGGTTCCCGGTTGAGTTCTGCCACGATGCCCCCTGAGGGCCGACAACAACCGTTGGCCCTCCTTTGACCACGATGAACAAGCCGTAATCGTCACACAATTGTCTAGCGGCTGAGATCTGATTCTCGCGATCCTCTGCGGCAACGCCTGTTAAACGAGCAAGCTCACCCGGATGTGGCGTGAGCACGAGAGGGGCCAAATGATTTCGAGCCGCTACCTTTTGTTTCCAATCCGTGGCTTCCAATAAAGACAATGCATTAATCGCATCAGCATCGAGAACGCAGGGGCATCTGCTGTGCAGTAGCCGCTCAACAATGCGGATTGAACCAGCACACGTCGTCATACCAGGCCCGCAGCCCACCGCCGAAGCGTTTGGCAATATGGAATCCAAAGCTACAGCGGCGTCGAGGTTAAACCTCCCATACGGATCATCTGACAACGGACACGTCATGATGCAAGGGTGAAACGCCGCCACTGTCTCAAGGCAGCGATCGGGGATAACAGCGGTGACAAGCCCGGCCCCAACCCGTAATGACGCGATTGCGGAGAGTGCGATCGCGCCACTCATTCCGCGTGATCCTCCTATCAGCATAGCACGCCCAAAATTACCTTTATGAGCGGCAGCCTGCCGCCCAGGCACACGCACTGGAGGCTCAAGCGTCATTTCGAATCCTCCAAGGGACAAGTCTTAGGTCGCAAGTCGGTGTTACCGTGCAGCCTGCTGCAAATTCTTTACAAGCTGATGCACCACGATCCCGGCCATATACCCGCCTTTGAATCCGGCATCAATGTTGACCGCAGCAACATTCGCAGTGCAAGTGCTCAACATACCCATCAATGGCGTCAAACCGCCAAGGCTTGCGCCATAACCCACACTGGTTGGTACGGCAAACACTGGAACAGCCAAATGTCCTGCCACAGCAGCAGGCAATGCGCCTTCCATGCCAGCCACAACAACAACCGCCGATGCCGATTTCAATTCCGGAATGGCAGCGGCCAGACGCTGTGGCCCAGCAACGCCAATATCGTCGAATCTCTGAAAACCTATTCCCATCCAAGCTAAGGTCTCGATTGCTTCCTCAGCGACAGCAATATCCGTACTGCCAGCAGTAATGACGGCCGCATGAAAGACCTCACCCAACCGGTCCGAAGCCAGTGGTTGTGCGGGTCCGAGTTCTGTGTTCGAGACCCGCAAGGTACGAGCAACGGGATTATGTTGCGTATGCGTGAATGACTGACGGACCTGAAAGGCCACCCCGCTGTCGATTCTGGTGATAAATGCCGACTGTCCCTGATCCAACTGCGTTTGAATAATCCGGGTGACAAGTTCAGCAGATTTTCCTTCCCCAAAAATCACCTCCCCGAACCCACATCGGGCTGCTCGCCCAAGATCTACGGTAGCCCCATCAATCCGATGGGTTTGGTCAGCAGCAGGTTCAGAATCTGAGGTTTTCAATGTTTCGACGTGTTTTATCAATTCTTGGCGGGATTCATCGTCATTCATGGCTCTTGCGACGAGTTCTAGCAGGGCAGGGGACAGCTGATTCATTGGGCGGGTTGCAGTAAAGAGGAATCAGATTTCAAATTGGTAGTGCAGACTAGGGTAGTCCATCATTAAATCGCGGATGATATCGTAATGAAAAGTTGTGTGCTTGCTTACTCCGGTGGCCTTGATACGTCGGTAATACTCGGTTGGCTTCAAGATCAGGGCTATGAAGTCCATGCAGTTTACGTAGATCTGGGCCAGCCATGCGAAGATCGTGAAGAAATCATGCAAAAGGCTCGTGATTGCGGGGCAGTTTCATCACGCTTGATCGACGCCCGCGAGGAAATGTGCCGTGATTTCGCCTTTCCCGTACTGGCTTGGCAGGCAAAGTACGAGCAAATCTACCTGCTTGGCACCTCGATCGCACGCCCGCTAATCAGCAAAATCTGCCTTCAAGTAGCCAGAGAAGTTGGGGCCACTGCCTACGCTCACGGAGCAACTGGCAAAGGGAATGACCAATGCCGGTTCCAACTGGCAGCGGAAGCGTTGGACCCCAATGTGCAAATGATTGCTCCATGGCGGATCAAGGAATTCCGCGATGCGTTTCCCGGTCGCACTGAATTGATCGCCTATTGTGAGAGCAAAAACATCCCTGTCAAAGCTTCGACTGCCAAACCCTACAGCAGTGACGAGAACGTGCTGCACATCAGCTATGAAGCTGGACAACTCGAAGAACTGGACGTCAACGGGGTGGAGATGGTCGATTTTGGCATGGGTGTCAGTCCGCAGGAGGCACCCGACGTCGCCGAAAAAGTAACAATCGGATTCACCTCTGGAATTCCCGTTACGCTGAATGGCCAGCAGGTAACAGCTTTGGAAATGGTCGAGCAACTCAACGAGATTGCTGGTCGCAATGGTATTGGGCGAATTGACATGGTCGAAAATCGCTTTGTGGGCATGAAGAGTCGGGGTGTGTACGAATCACCCGGGATGACAGTGCTTTACGACGCCCTGATGTATGTCGAACAGCTAACGATGGATCGTGATCTCATGCACTTGAGAGACAGACTCGCTCCCGAAGTTGCCGAAATGGTTTACTACGGATTCTGGTACACTCCAAAAATGGATGCCTTGCTCTCTTTTATTCAGGAAGCTCAAAAACCAGTCAGCGGCGAAGTCACCCTGAAACTCTACAAGGGGAATATCAGCGTTGACTCAAGAAGCAGCCCGAACAGCCTATACGATGCAGAGATTGCCACCATGGAAGGTGGTGGCTCTTACAATCAAGATGATGCAGAGGGTTTCCTCCGCATCCAAGGCCTACCAAGTCGAGTTCAGGGCACGGTTCGACCGCGTCAGTATTAGCCGTATGACAGTACCGCCTTCACCGCATCAGGTGTGGGCCTCGTCATGACGCGTATCCAAACGAACGTGCCGTTACCGGCGGGTAGCCTTGTACGTTTGCGTGATCATTAATGCCATTTCTGGTGATGTTTGAGTCTCAGTCAAAAACATCACTGGGCAAACGCTCGCCACCATTTGCGGTAATTATCGCCCTGATTACCAGCGGATCAGTCGAATCCGGCATGAACTGCGCTTTCTCGTCCACGGTTGCAAAAGCGAACCCTTCTTCAAGAATGCCGCCGAGGTCACCAAAGCTACTTGCCTGAAGAGTGCTCATGTCAATGTCCTTGGGGCTCGTCCAATAGCTCCCAACATGGTCAGGTGTCTGAGCTTCGACTAATAGCAACGTCTGGCCAGCATCATCGCGAATCTGATCTGGGGCCAATGGCCCGCTACTCGGGAATAAAGTGCCTTTGCCAGTGATTAAAAAGTAGTGTGACGCAACAGACGAGGAAAACGAACCATTTTGGTTCTGATTCGGATTTCGGAATACAGCAGGAATACTGTAAGCGACGCCCATATTCACGTCCGAGGTCCACGGCTGTTGAAAGTCGTATCGGTCGTACAGCGCATTCTCATTCAGATAGGGCAAAATCAAAATACGCCAGGAGTGGGCATTGGCTCCCATTGTCACAACCGGCGGCGGATAAGTCCCATGATCGCGTGCGTAAGCATTCAAAGCCGCAGCAATTTTCTGCAAGTTCGAACTTGACTCGGCGCGAGCACGATTTGTTGCCATGCGCTGCATGGTATCTCCCCCGGTCCGTACAACCAGGAAACCGAGACATATTAAAATCACAACGAAGAAACCGATACTGAGAAACATTGGCAAAGAGTACTTTTGACTTCGCTTGGCTCTCTGTTCCCCCGAAGATTCAAAATCAGGTATCTGAATTGCCTTTCCACAGGTCACACACGCACCTTCGTGACCGCTGTAACAATCATCTACCTGCGTAGAGGTTTGACAGTGTGGACAGGTGAATAAAAAAGACATGATCAGCACCGAAACAAAGGCGATGGGAATTGACAGGTACCGCTGCCAGGTTTTCCAGCGTGACATTGAAAACTCTCGCAGCAAGACACCTCGCCAGATCAAGTTTAACAGGTGAAACTGGGCTTGCCAAAACACATCATGGCTCATCCACCACTCAGTTCTCCTTTCCTTCCAACCACCGAGTTGCAAAATGCGAGTTGTGCTACAACGAGTCACCTCCGCGAGTGTCAGCGTCCGCCAACAAACAGTCGGGGAAATCAGTAACGGACTGCTGATCCTGGCAGGAATTGCTCATGACGACACTACCACCGAAGCTGATTGGCTGGCAAACAAGACTGCGGAGCTAAGGATCTTTGAAGACACGAACGGAAAAATGAACCATTCTCTCGTTGACACGGGGGGATCAGCACTCGTCGTCAGCCAGTTCACGTTGTTAGCTGATTGCCAGAAAGGACGACGCCCAGCATTCACTGACGCAGCAACACCCGAATTAGCCAAAAAACTTTATGAGCACTACGCCGATGCGCTCCGAGCCAGGGGGATCAGGGTAGAGCAGGGCAGTTTCGGTGCAGACATGAAGGTTTCACTGACCAACGATGGACCCGTTACGATCGTCATCGATCGAGAACCATAAAGACCAAAACCGGAAGTAACAACACAGAACGAAACCCAGGTTTTGCTGCAAGGATCTTAACGCCAAGGCACCCACTTCTCAAAATCCATTCCTTGTCTCGGTTGAGCAATGTAAGTCTGCTCCTGACGCTTGCGATGACGAATGCGATCCACGACGCCGCGATCCCCCCAAGCAAGCCACAACAAGATGAAAAGTTTTCCGTAGACAGAGACATTCCCAAGTTTGCTCTTGCTAAAGAATTTCAACGCCGTACCAAAGGACTTCTTCAATCGGAAACCATGGCTCATGTCAATGCTCCAAATCTCATCCATACACAAGTGCACAGTGAAGCCAAGCACCACCGCTAGACTCTTGTAAATTCGAACAGCCTCAGTTTGAGATGGCATCAACAAATAGGCCAACAGACCCGCAGATGCCGCCGCAGGAATGCTGTGCCACATCCCACGATGTACCGTATAGCGTTTAAAGAACTCGATGGCGACAAACCTGATTCCCAAATACAGCAGCATCGCTGCCAAAGCCATCGCCTCATGCGAAAAACCGAGATCCTTGAAACGCTCGATCATCAAGATGGGAATGATCGCGGCGACAAACATACTCGTCTCTCGCAGCGGCACCCCTGAGTCACTGTCCAGATCGGGCAGCATTCCGCTCACGGCACACAAGCCTCCTGCAAGCATGCCATTCTCAATCGACATCGACTGCGTAGCGATACCCCAGTAGCCGTAACCGATGCCGACCAAAGTGCTTCCGGTAATGTGCGACTTGAAATCAGCCAAGGAAAATTCGAGAGAAGCTATGCCAAGGAAACTCGAAGCAATAAATGCCTAACAACTATCTCGAGTCATAATAAAACTGATCTCCCCACGCCAAGCCGAATTGGCACCAAAGTCATGCGATTGATCTACGACAGATGGCTCACTATCGCTATAGTCCGATTGTTGTTGGGCATGACGCTATTGCTTGCATTTAAGACGCCCTTCCCTAAATTTCTGCTCCTTTCTTGCACGGATGCGATTAATGGAGACCTATGACATCATCATGCTCGTCGTCATTGTTGGAGCGACCTTATTGGGTGCCATCAAGGGTTTTGCGTGGCAACTAGCATCCATCGCTTCGATCGTGATCAGCTATGTTGTTGCTTACAAATACCGAGAACCCATCAGCGAGTCCATTCAAGCAGACCCACCATGGGATCGCTTCCTCGCAATGCTGATTTTGTACATAGGTACTTCCTTACTAATCTGGGTGGCTTTCCGGATGGTTCGCGGCAGTATCGATCGAATGAAATTAAAAGAATTCGACCGCCAAATAGGTGCTTTATTCGGTCTGGCGAAAGGTGCTTTGTACTGTACGTTGATCACGTTATTCGCCGTGACTTTATCGGGCGAACGAATCCGCGAGGCTGTTGTTCAAAGCAAAAGCGGAAATTACATCGCGAACTTGCTCGATCGCAGTGATTCGGTAATACCCGAAGAACTGCACGAAGTGGTCCAACCCTATCTTGATCGCTTCAATAAGAAATTCGAGGAAACAGAGGGCGAATCCGCGACAGCCACCGAATGGATGGCGGAAGGTGCTCGCGACCTAAAGTCGAAATTCACGGTTGATGCTTCTTTGGGAAATTCATTCCAACCCGCTGGTGCAATGAATCAACCAGCTTCCGGCGCCAGCCCTTGGCCTCCCCAGCAAGCCATGCAATCCACCGGCAATGCCTTCCAGCGATGAACACCGAGCCGACGAAAAACAGTCCCCGAATCTGACTCCAGATAACGCTCTTTGAACGCCAGAAGACATACAGCAAGGATGCAGGTGCCAAGTCTGCATCAGCAAAAACCAGCATGGCTTCTGCTGAACCTATGCAACCACTAACATCGGGGCAAGAGTAGAGACCGCCGTTACTAGAACGGCTGAAACACGGGGTTCCAGACACACCGAATACAACATAAGTGTCATTATCGGACGTTGGATATACGGTAAAAACACCGTGAAAACAGCATTCGATCGTCGCACCGCTTTCTGAGAAATGGCTTGAAAGGCACAGACAAAGCCAACGAGCAGCCACTTGCTGAGCCTGCCACAACCCGTGACGCGATGTCGACATTGAATCAAGGTTTGGAACCGATAGTCAGAACGACAACGATTCAAATCAGCGGCAAACAGACACCGCGTCACCTAAGCGAGCGCAACGCAATTTCAACATGGGCTTGGGGTCAGTCGCAAAGCCACATTGCAAGCCGATCAGGACTTCAACTGAAAAGCCTCGGCTTTCACCACAGGTAAGGCAGTTCAGCCAGTTGAATGTTTTGCTAAACAGAAAAAACGATTTCCAACTTTCTGCCGTTTGGCAACCCAATCACGCACCTGCCTGTGTTTCTTCCAGAAACACACCAATACGCCGAAACTTCTCGTAACGCTCGTCGACCAGCTCATCTGCACTTTTGGTCTCCAATTCGCCAAGTGTTCGGGAAAGATACGATTTCAGTCGTGAGGCCATTTGATGGTGGTCGCGGTGAGCGCCACCCAAGGGCTCCTGAAGCACATCATCAACCACCCCCAAACGCGACAGATCATCACTGGTAAATCGCAAAGCGGCAGCGGCTTTTGGCGCATGCTCATGACTTTTCCACAGGATACCGGCGCATCCCTCAGGACTGATGACGCTGTAGTATGCATGCTGCAGAACTGCCACCCGATCACCCACTCCAATTCCCAGCGCCCCTCCAGAGCCGCCTTCCCCGATCACGATACAGATAACTGGAGTCTTCAATCGACTCATCTTGAACATGCTTTCGGCAATCACCTGAGCTTGCCCCCGTTCCTCAGCACCGATGCCTGGGTAAGCCCCTGGTGTATCGATAAAGCAGATAAGTGGCAGCTGATACTTTTCTGCAAGACGCATCTTGCTCATTGCCTTTCGGTAGCCTTCCGGATGTGCACAACCAAAATGGCAAGCTGCCCGCTCTTTGTATGTCCGACCTTTCTGATGGCCTAACACCAGCACTTTAAAACGATCTAACTTGGCAAATCCTGCTAACATCGCGCGATCATCGCCAAAGTGCTTGTCACCGTGCAGTTCAACAAAATCATCGAATGCAAGATTCAGATAGTCTCGGGTGTACGGCCGATTTTTGTGGCGTGCAACCTGCACCGTCTGCCAAGCGTCAAGCGAGCTGTATGTTTCTCGTAATTGCTTCACCAATTCCAACCTGAGAGTTCGAATTTCATTTTCGATATCTCCACTTCGGTCGGTTTCCCGCTCGAGCAAAGCAATCCGATTCTCGAGATCTGCGATATCGCTTTCAAATTCCAATCCTGGACCGGCACTCATATCAACTCATCACTTTCAGGCAGTATTCTAGTTTTGTAAATCCAATCACGGTTGTCGCACAGTGCAATCAACGTGCGAAAAATTTCACTCAGCGTCGAGCCCGGGATCAGGCTGGCCTTTCCGAAGCATGTCGTCAGCACCTTTGATGCCCGGCATGGAATCGAACACGCTGACTTCGGGTTTTCGTGGTCGCTTCCTGAAAACCTGAGTACCCCTGAAGACTTTCAGGAACTCCCACACGGAAGCCGGCCTTGCATCCGGCTTCTTCGCCATCATACTCTTGACCAAGTCAGCGAACTCACGCGTCACATTGTCGTTGTGGACGATTGGGCTTGGGATCGAGGCATTGAGATGCTTTACTAACAAGTCGTTCGGAGTATCGCCTGTATACGGAGGCTTCCCAGTACAAAGCTCGTACAAGACGCACCCGAATGCGTACACATCAGTGCGTTCGTCACACTTTTTCTTGCGGATCTGCTCGGGAGCCATGTAGCTACGCGTTCCCTTTGCAACCTTGCTCTTGAACAGTTGACCGAACCCACTTTTTTTCTTTTCAGCGATCGTGAAGTCAATCAGTTTGACTGTACCATCACGCCCGACGAGGAAATTATCCGGCTTCACATCAAGGTGAATCCAATTCTTCGTGTGCATGTAATACAACCCTTCAGCGGCCTGCTCAACAATTTTGTCGAGCATGAAGGCCAGCGAATCCGGTCCGCGGCGTAATGCCTGCTTCATGTTCATTTCACTGAACAACTCCATCACCAGACAGGGTCGTCCTCCATCCTCGCGGTACTCCATCACATTGATTACGCGAGGGCTCTTGAGATCTTTGGCAACGTTGTACTCGTGTTTGAGTAGCGCAATCTCACCTTTGTTTGTCGCCAGCGACTGCTTGAGCATTTTCAGGGCGACACGCCCCTGTTCATGCTCTTCGATCGCCTCCCAAACTTCAGCCGTGCTTCCCACTCGAATCAAACGAGCAAGTCGGTAAGGGCCAATAAAATCGCGACTCTTAGTCATGTTGTCTTTCGGCTGACTGGGATCAAAACGAGTGCAAGTGGACCGTGTACCACACACTGGCCCTATCTGCCCCCGCGTCTCTATGATACTTGAGAAAATCAGAAACCCGAAAGGCCACCAGGGTCCAACAATCCCGAAACGCAAGCCAGATATCGACGCCTACCTGCCCTGCCCTATTTCGTCTGATCGAAGAACATCGTGTCAAATCAACAAATCAACGCGCTGAAACGCTGAAAACTGGCGGAATGCCATGATTTTGCATTGGCTCAGTTTTTCGCAATCTGCTCCAAATAGACCTCTCGAACTCTAGCGGTCATCGTTCGGTGATCGAATTGCGTGGTAAATCTCCTTTGCCCCTCTGATCCCAAATGTTGTCGTAAAGCACTGTCCGAGGCCAATTTCCCAAGAGCCTGGGAGAGCTTTCCAACATCCTGAGCTGGGACCAGAATCCCCGTCTCTCCGGTGATCGTCACTTCTCGCGCCCCATCGACGTCATAACTGATAACAGGCAGACCAGCGATCAAGGCCTGCGGCAACGCTCTCGCCAACCCCTCGCGGTAAGATGCATGAACCAATGCATCCATGCCACCAATTAACATTGGCACCTCACTCGGTGGCACGAGCCCAGCAAAGACAAAATGCTCTGAAAGGCCGAGCTCCTCAAGTTGCTGCGTCAGCGACGACCTGAGGATTCCATCACCGACCAGCAAAAACCGCACATTGGGCTGGCTCTTCACCACCGGCACAGCAGCCTTGATCAAATCCTGATGCCCTTTGAGGTGAAACAAGCGTGCGATCTTTCCAATCACTACATGCTCATCTTCGAATCCATATTTTTTACGTCCCTCCGCACGATGCTCCTTGGCACGTGTGAATGGCTCCACATCCATGCCACTATAGATCGTTGTGAATTTCTCGGGGGGAGCAACGCCTGCTTCTACCATCAAATCCGTCATCGCGTCGGCAACCGAAATGAGGTGATGGCATCGAGCACAAGCCCACCGCTCGCATCTCCTGAAAAATTCTCTTGCTAGTGATGACTGGTAAGGGTGAAACGGCGCTCCATGGATCGTATGAATCACCGCTGGCACCTTCATTTCCCATGCAACTTTGCGGCCAAGCAGACCACCCTTGGCACTGTGAGTATGCACGACATCAGGGTTGAAATCCTTTAAAGCTGCGCCAATCTCACGGTTCGCCAACCAATCCCACTTGGGATGGATATCACGGCGCAAGCTGGGTAACACTTTCACCGGCAACTCCCCTGCCCTGCCCTGACTCAGTAGATCACCCTCAGGCCCTAGAGCTGGTCCGGTAAGCAACAGAACGTCGTCGTCATATTCCCGAATCAAGTCAAGACAGTTGAGAAGTGTGTTTTCCTGAGCGCCACCAATGATCATACGGGTGATAACGTGCGCGATCCTCAATTCATGCTCCCTAGGACGAAGATGGATTCACAACAGCCAACATTGCACCTCATTACTTCAAAACCTCAAAGATCTTCAGCGTTTGAAATGCCCCAAAACAAGACACCACAGCATGGTTGCTGAAAACATGGATAGCAATGTGAAACGCTTGAATTGAAACCAACGGCTACAAAAAAAGCGTTCTGCCCGATGGGCAGAACGCCAAGAATGCCAAATACAGTGGTGGCAAGAGTACTCAGGTACCAAACTCGACTCGGCGATAACCCAACTGCTGCTGTAGACGATTAACGATCGAAGTGTGCATCTGGCTCACGCGAGATTCGGAAAGATCTAAGGTGGCCCCGATCTCTTTCATCGTCAATTCTTCGTAGTAGTACAGGATAATGATCAATCGCTCATTTCGATTGAGCCCCTTGGTCACCAGTCGCATCAGATCATTCTTCTGAACGCGACGAGTTGGGTCCTCTCCCTTTTTGTCCTCAAGAATATCGATTTCTCGAACATCCTTGTAACTATCTGTTTCGTACCACTTTTTATTTAGCGAAACGACGCCAACGGCATTGGCATCTGATTGCATTTTTTCGACTTCTTTGACTGGCATTTCCATCTGCTCAGCAATTTCCAGGACCGTGGGAGCCCGTCCCAGCTTTGTCTCCAAAGTTTTCCTGGCGACTGCCAGCTTACTGGCTTTGCTTCGCACCAGGCGTGGAACCCAGTCCATGGTGCGAAGCTCATCGAGCATCGCACCTCGAATCCGGGGCACACAGTACGTTTCAAACTTGACGCCACGTTCCATGTCAAACGCGTCGATGGCATCCATCAGGCCGAAAATTCCGGCGCTGATGAGGTCATCCAGTTCAACCCCGTCAGGAAGACGCTGCCAGATTCGCTCTCCGTTGTAACGAACCAGCGGCATGTAGCGCTCAACCAGACGGTTGCGTAGCGGTTCGTAATCGAGTGAGTCCTTGTTGAGCTTCTTGAACGTCGTCCAGACTTGCAGGATCTCGTCGTCGGTTGTGGCTGTCGCTGCCATCCAATCCTCCGTGATGGGTATTAATACCGCGGCTTCTTGCCGCGGAGCACAATCGAGTCCAAGACCCGACTATTCGGTCATGTCTGCTTTGCAGTTATTACAGCTTCCTTGCCGTAAAAACTCCGCCGCGTTCTGTTGTCAACGTAACATCGGAAACATTTCTATCCCTCAGTCACGCTTCGAACCTTCTTCAATTAATCCCGCGTCGCTTAGCGCCTCTCGGTACCATTCAACACGATTACGAAACGCTTGCTCGACTGCATCGCGGACCAATGTGTCTGCGACCCATCCAACCAACC
>JAPOKD010000437.1 GCA_029977825.1 Planctomycetota bacterium
CCGTTGCTTCTCCGCCTCTTCGCCTGCCTCTACCGCTTTCTCTTTCTGGACAATCGCTTCCTGCCGTTGCCTCTCCGCCTCTTCGCCTGCCTCTTCCGCTTTCTCTTTCTGGACAATCGCTTCCTGCCGTTGCCTCTCCGCCTCTTCGCCTGCCTCTACCGCTTTCTCTTTCTGAACAAGCGCATCTTGTTCAGCAGCTCTTGCAATCCGTCGCTCTGAATCGATCCAGAGAGAGGCAAGGGCACCACCGACAAGAATGACCGCCAGCATCACTATTGCAACTCTCCGAAGCACCGCAACCTTGGCTGCATGTGAGTCACGATTTGCGATTTCTGCGTCAAGCTTTGCAATCAACTCCTTGTGTTCGGGCTGGTTTCTATCGAGAAGCGACAAACCAAAGTCGAAATCGCCCTTGTCACAAGCGATCCCAGCGTGAATTAATTTCGTCTTTTCCAGTCCCTGCTTGGCCTTTTCGTTATCTGGCCAAGACTTCAACGCCTCCTCATACCGGAAAGCTGCCCGGGACAAGGGTGCATAGGATGCTTCCTCTTGCCCCAGATTGAGGTCTTCAGTCGCTCGCACCGTCAGCGAAATACTTTCGGCATGCTCTCGATAAGCACGAATGTCGTTTTGGAAACTGGCAACGTCTGGGTATCGATCTTCCGGTTTCGTCGCCATTGCTCTCATGGCGATATTGATTAATTCTCCCTGTTGGGCTGCGCTAACTTTGCGAATCGTGTTTCGCCTTACAGACTTCAAACACTCCGTTACATTCTTCGCCTTGTGGGGTGCAGATCCCGTTACGATCATGAACAGGGTTGCACCAAGCAAATAGATGTCACTGGCAGGCCCAATTTTTTCCAATGGCCCAGTCACCATTTCTGGAGCCATGAAGGCAGGCGTACCACCAAGGCCAGAAGTCGCAAAGATGGAATCATGCTTGTCATAGCTTGAAGTCGGCAACGCCAACCCCCAGTCCATCACCATGACAACACCGAAGTCACCCAACATGATATTTTCCGGCTTGATATCACGGTGAACCACACCACGCTCATGCGCAAAGCCAATGGCATCGCATGATTTCATCAAGATTTCCAGATTTTCTTCGCGCGAGTTCTTCTTAATCACTTTGGACCAGGGCGTCCCTACTACTCGCTTCATCGAATAGAAGAGTTCATTTTCACTGGTGACAGCAACGTCATGAATCGGAACGATATTGGGGTGATCAAGATCACCGGTCACAATTGCTTCTGAGAGAAACTGCTGCTTGCGTTCTTCTTCAACACTTTCCAGTTTGCCGATACGCTCCAGTTGAGCACGCCGTTCACCATCGAGCGGCTTGATCAACTTCAACGCCAGCAGGCGATTGAGTGATCCCTGCCTGGCAACGTACACATCCCCCATGCCGCCCTGGCCGAGTTTTCTGACGAGGCGATAATCGTCATCAACATTTTGTTTCTCTTTACCCGTGCTGACAGCGCGCTTACGTAATCGGCTGAACTGATAATCAACCCATGTTCTTCTGGGACCTTCCCCCGATTGAACGGTTTGCCCAGCTTTTGGAACTTCGCCTTGAGCTGCCAGACTCCAAGCGCTAGCCTCTTCATCGGACAGCTCACGCGGATTGATGGTCTGCCCAATATCCGCGCTTTCAAGAACAGATGAATCTACTGTCTGCACGCTAGGATTGCTTTCATAGCCATCGTAAGTGGCTTCCTGTGCGTCCCTGATCGTGGACTCAATTCGCTTGCCATCTCGATTGCCATCACCAGCACGTACGGCTGGACGAACTGGAGACTTGCCATCTGGACCAGCCAGATCTCCTGCAGGGGCAGGCATGATCGTCTGATCGATATCTCCCTCCACGATGGTCTTATCGAGGTCTTCAGCTGAGTCGTCATCACCGGAATCCGATTCCCCGTCGCCGTCATTGGGCTCTGCAACAGATTCGCCGACAAGAAAGGTTGCATCCAGCTCGTTTACAGTGGCGTCGAGATCGACATCCGACTCATCAACATCTTCACTCTCATCGTTTGTGCTCGGTCCGCCCGCAGCCAGCTCGTCCTGATGCCCGCCGCCAGTCGGTTCGTTCAACTCTTCAAGCGTTGCATTTGGATCAAATTCGACAGAATCCCCGGAATCATCCGCTACGGCGAAATCGAATCCAGTTTCATTCCCACTGTCCTCGACATCCATTCCAATGGTTGGAGCTATATCAACCACAGTCGCATCAAGGTCTGATTCGCTTGCATCACTCTCATCCGCCGACTCGAAATCGGACACATCACCTACAGTTCCTTCACTTTGATCTTGTTCATCCTTTTTCTCGGGAGCCATTTCACCGCGTGGATCCATTGGTTCAATGCCTGCAACTGTGGCATCGATATCAAATTCTGCGTCATCACCGACTGGGCTGGCCTGTTCAACATCGCCAACAGTCCCATGACCAAACTCGTTATCGTCCTGGTCGGCATCGGATTGATCTGCATTACGCATACCATCAGTGTCGTTTTCCGGCGGAACTCGCTTCGGATCATCGTCTTGACTATTACTGTGCTTACCCATTTCCATTCATTTGATCTGAGTGATCTAAATACTCTCTGAATCGCCTAGCTTTTTTGTCGCTTCTCTTCGCGCCGCAAACCTTGCAGATCGCGACAACTGTTTCCGTACCGACCTCTGCCGCCGCCTTTGAAAGGCAGTCGTCAATACCACTCCGGCTGAAATCACCTGCAAACTTGAATCCTCTACCTCACTGTTCTCCTCAACCTGTTCAACAACTTTCTGAACTTTTGTTTGAACCGAATCATGCAACCGTTCTGGACCAACTGCATCGCTGGACAAATCATTCTCTGTGCTGAATAGCGGTGGTGAAGAAGAAACAGGAACCATAACAACTGTTTCACTTGACGGCTCCCACGATGAGATCCCCAAGTAATCCAGATTCATATTCAAAGCATGTACAAGACCATCACTCGGTTGATACTCCGCATGTGATTGGTCATCCAGACCTGATTCCTGACCGTCATTGGGACGCTCACCAGGTTTCAGGCCGGGCATTTCTTCGTTCGACTCTACTTCACTTTGATCAGGGACTTCTTCCAGCAGTAATTCACCCTCATCAAGAGCATCCTCCGGAATTACCGGTTCCCCGTTCCGAACATCAAATCTAAGCACGACTCGGCTAAAGGTATCTCCGAGAACATACTCAATTTCGTACCGACCATCTGGCAACGATCTCTGCAACTGCTGCAACTTGTCCCCTGTCATGATGTCATCCCCGAGCCTAAAGACACCAAAAGGTTCAGCATTCTGGTCAGGTCGCAAGACCCTCAACTGGAAATACTCATCTCGTGTTGCAGAAACAACTGCGTTGGAAGTTGTAGAACTGCCCTCAACTTCCAGCACAACAGAGTCCAATTCCACGGCGGGAAGGAAACTGACCACATTAATAACCGGAATCACTTCGCGTTGCGGAATGATGGGCACTGAGAACTCAGGAACATTTGGAATGATGAACCGATGATGCCCACTTTCGAGGCCAAATGCACCTCCGCGTGGCGTTGCTGGATTATCCGTGGAACTGACAATTCCACCAGTAACAATCTCTGGTGAACCTAAATCCTGCTGCACTTGACCCGCTTGGATGAAAATCGACTCATGATGCCGTACTGCAAACCGCACAACCAAAGGATCAGTTGCTGATGATCTTCCGTTGGCACGACTAAACAGCAAATCCATATCGGTGTAGAAATGCTCAAGCGTTACAGCCCCATTGCCAACTGAAGAAACCGGAACAGTGGGCTGCCCTGAACCATTAACGCCGACCAACACGTCCGAGTCAGCACTCAATCCATTGACTTGCTGGTACCTCTGACTTGGTGCTCCCCAGTCAATGTCCAACGTCAGTCCTCGCTCACCCGAATTCCCAACATCAATGAACAGTGAACCGACCAGATTGCGAGAGTTTACCTGCACCAACTCCGAAGTGAACACAGTTGATGCATCATAGAATGCGGAGTCAGTTGGAAAGCTGCCGCTCACAGGAATGGTGGCCCCATTGTCATCGACGATATACTCGATGGGCCGAGGCGAGAAAATCCTGGCGGTTCCCTGATCTACACCCGTGAACAGCTCTACATCCGAACCCAGCACAACTGCATCCGCCTGCAAGTGTATTGCTCGAGACTTCAATGAAGGGCCAGCACCACCCGGCATGGGGCGAGTCATTGGGTCTGCATACTCAGCAGTTACTTTGTCTGCATGAAACTGTACATTATTCTCAAGCTCGATAACCCCTGATGCACGCAGATCGATTCTTCCCATCGCACCGCTTGCTACCACCTCAGGGTCAGATTTCAAATCAAGCCCATCGCTATCAGCACCGTCAAGGAACTTCAGATCTCCCCCATCGACAACCAGCTCTATCTCTCCGTTGTCTGTCGTGACCAGATTTTCCAACGCTAGAACGCTACCGGATTCACTGGCAACAGCTACAACTTCTCCGTTGAACTGACTTCTCAGAACACCTGCAATGTTAATCGTCTGACCGGCCACTTCCCCGATGACGAGATCTGCTCCTGCAGCAGATTGTTTCAGATGTATGCCAAACGAACTTTCAGCAGCAAGCCTGTCGATAGCCAAGTCCAACACTAGCTGATTCAGGCCAGCGTCAACACCAAGAGTACTTCCGATTTCGCCACCGGCTCGCAGTGAAACAACCGTTTCCGCTACCGCGATGGACTCTTGAATGTTCGCATCAGCACCATTCCCATCAAGAATATCACCAACCGCGTTCAATCCTACGTGATTCGCTGCAAGATTACTCATGGTGACTTGACCAAGAGTGATTGTTCCCCCTGACACACCAATGAATTGCGAACCGCCCACAGAGATGGCGGAACCGCCAGTCATTGTCCAATCGCCACCAGCTTCCACAAGCAAATTACCACCGGTAGTTACTGCACTCGAGGTCTCTTGTGTAAGGTCGTTACCGACAATCAGCCCCAAATCACCAGACACACTCTGCATCACCCCAGTCTGGTTGAGGTCCCGAGCGACATCTACCAACAAATCTCCGTTTTCATTATTCAGAGAACCTGACACCGAGACATCGTTTCCTGACAGAAGATACACGACGCCTGCTCCGGATGTCGTCACAGCAGTATTGACGGTCAGATCATTCTCCGCATCCAAACTGATGTGCCCAGTCCCGCTGACTACATCAGCATTTACAATGACTCCGCCGACTGCGCCGCGAGCCTCAAGAAGCACGTCACCATTACCACCAGCCGATACGCCTTGACTGTCGACACCGCCTTCTATGGTGAGCGTACCAGC
>JAPOKD010000525.1 GCA_029977825.1 Planctomycetota bacterium
ATACGCGCAAATCACAGGTCTGGCATACTGCAATTACGCATGACGGGTGATGCAAAGCTTAGAAGTTCATCAGCCCGAAAGGCTCAAACACCAGAAGCGTTTGCATAGAATCTTCCTCAAATTGCGGCGTCTCTTTCACCATTCTTTTTGGATCTTCCTAGACCGAACGAGCGTACAGGGCAGTGCTGCAGCGTAGCTCGCCGTGTTACAGATCGCCGTGTAACAACACAGATCCGTGTAACAGCCCAGGTTAAGGGGTAATGTGTTGGCGAGCGTCCGGCTTTGTTCGTATATTGTGGGACGGTTTCGTTGTACATCTGTTTTCGCATCCTTTGGAATAGTTCATGTCAAACAACTTGAAATCCCTTCGCCGCTTGAGACGGTATCTGGACCTGCGTTTAAATCTTCTGCCACTCCTAAGCGTCGCGTCATCACTGTTTTTTGTTGGCACGTTTGCAGCAGCGCAAGGTAAAGGTGGTGGAGATGCCAAGGATCCAAACATTGCGGCTGGGCAGCACGTCAAATCAATTTTGGACGTCTCCGCTGCATGGAAGCCGCTGTTGCAAGGTGACGGACTCAAGGGTTGGACCGGCGACCTCAAAGGCTATACCGTTGAGGATGGGGTGCTGATCTGTAAGAAAGGCGGCAAAAATCTGATTTCCGAGAGAGAATACTCTGACTTTGCTTTTCAATTTGAATTCAAACTTGAGGAAAGTGGCAACAACGGAATCGGGATTCGAGTCCCTGAAGGTGGGCATCCTGCTTCCAGCGGTATGGAAATCCAGATTCTTGATCACAACGGCGCTCGCTACAGCGGGATGGCTGAGATGTCGGACGGCAAGAAGCGAAAACTCAGTTGGCTGAAACCCTGGCAATATCATGGCTCCATCTATGGAATCACTCCTGCGAAAACCGGGTATCTGAAACCTGTTGGTGAATGGAATCAGGAAACGATCATTGCGATCGACGATCACGTCATTGTGATTTTGAACGGGGCCGTGATTGTAGATGCCTTTCTGGATGATACGGTTCCAGTGGACGGCGGAACGCACCCGGGAAAGAACAACCGATCCGGGCATCTGGTGTTGGCCGGGCACAGTGATCGTGTTGAATTTCGAAATCTGAAGATCGCGGAATACTCAGTCTCACCCGCAACGTACCCATCCAAAGACGACAATATACCGCCCAGCGGATTTATCTCGCTGTTCAATGGAAAAGACTTGAATGGCTGGAAGGGATTATCGCACAAGAATGCGATTTCACGACGCGAGTTGCAGGGGGATGCTGCAACTGAGGCTCAGGCGAGCGCTGACGAAGTGATGCGTGAGCATTGGTCAGTCGTCAAAGGAGTGTTGACCTACGACGGCAAGGGTCAGAGCTTGTGTACAGACAAAGACTATGGCGACTTTGAAATGTATGTTGACTGGAAGATTCCGCCAGGGGCGGATTCAGGAATCTATCTGCGCGGTACACCTCAAATACAAATCTGGGATCCGTGGGATCTTCGAATGAAACCCAAGAAAGATGGCTCAGTAGATGGTCCAGATGACCTGACAACCGAGCAATGGGTTGCTGCCTACAAAAATGGTCGAAACCTTGGGTCGGGTGGACTTTGGAATAACAAACGCTGGCGCAATTCTCCGACGGTTCTTGCAGACAAAAAGCCCGGGGAATGGAATCGATTTCTAATTCGTATGGTGGGTGATAAAGTAACCATCTGGTTGAACGGGAAAAAGATTGTCGATCGGGTCGCGTTGGAAAACTACTGGGATAAGAGTGGTCTTGTTCCACTTGCTCGAGCTGACCAGATTGAGTTGCAGCATCATGGCAGTGCACTTTACTTCAAGAATCTGTACCTTCGTGAGTTGCCTTACTAGGATCGGCACCGCCCCAAGACGGTGAGCTGCCTCAGAAGACCGCCTGCCGCAGAGATGCGAAGAGTGTGCTTCTGCGGCGCGGCAATGTGCTGGGGCTGATCCCACCAAGGCTGGTTGTCGGGATCGGCCTTCCGTCAAGGAATGGTAATGATGAGGTTTTTAACCTCGCCTTTCAGGGCGTTGGGCGGTTCATAATTGCCGACAACGCCGTTCGAATCGTTGCCGACTTCGAGAGGTTCTAGAGGCTGATTGGTGAGGCAGCCATCCAAATCGGTTTCCGTGATCATGTCTCCATTAACAGAGATTGTCAGCTGCCCTGACTTTTTCAGCTTTGCCACAACGGTGACGTTTCCGTCGATTTCCGTTCCGGTATTCACAATGGTCTGCTTTCCACCACGTGTCGTTGCAAAGCAAAGTTTGCCTTGCTGCACATAAAGCGACCAGCCATGGTTTGATCCACCCTGGGCTGCAATCACGCCATCACCCATCACCGTAGCTGTTGCCTCAACTGTAAACGCACGTTGTTGAAGATAAGGGGCTTCGTTGCTGTTGAGTACTGCCCCCTGCTTCAATTCGAAGCGTTTCTGCTTGCGGTTATTGGCAGGAGGCTTATTTGAGCGTGGGTTCAGCGGTAGAACGTTTGCACGTTCTGCATAGGCTTGCCACATTTCCGCAAGTTTCTTTGCTTGAAATGGTTGTTTGACACTGAGGTCGTTTTGTTCGCTGCGGTCGACGTTGATGTCGTACAGTTCCCATTTGCCTTGGGCACCCTTGGCGACCAGCTTGTATTTTCCAACTCGGATGGCGCGATTGCCCTCATGTTCCCAGTACAACGCCTCGCGCGTGATGGGCTCATTCTTGAATAATGGCATCAGGCTGGTGCCTTCCATCGGTTTGATGGCTTGCCCATCATGGAATTCTTTGGGGTACTCCGCCGATGCTACATCGACCGCGGTCGCCATCAAGTCGATGAGGTGCCCAGGCGTTGTTTCCAGTCGACCACCTCGTTCAATTTGGTCGGGCCAGTGAACAATCAATGGTGTTGAGATTCCACCTTCGTGTGTGTAATGCTTGTATTCTCGAAATGGGGTGTTGGAGACTGTTGCCCAGCCTCTTCCATAGCCAATCGCAGTATCAGCTGGGCCTGCCATGGATCCCTTTCCTGTTCTCATGGCATAGCCGTCGCGCGTCTGCTTGGGGGTCATGTCGGGCTGCAGGTAATCGGCAGCAAGGGTTTCGCGGTCTGGCGTTGCGGAACGCTCTCGGCCATTGCCCCCACGTCCGTAATTTTCGGCACAGCCACCATTGTCCTGGAAAAAACAGATCAGTGTGTTTTCAAACTGTCCTGTATCCTTCAGTGATTGAACGATGCGACCAATTCCCTGGTCCATGTTATCAATCATGGCAGCATAGACTTCCATATTGCGTTTGTCCCAGGCCCAGTGCTCCTTTTCCTTCCAGTTGTCGTCGATAGGCCAGTTCTCGGTGTTGGTGCGATCAATGAGCCCGAGTTCAATCATGCGCTCGTAGCGTGAGGATCTGATGGCATCGTAACCGGCGTCATATTTTCCCTTGTACTTCGCAATGTCTTTTTCCAGTGCATGCATGGGCCAGTGCGCTGCAGTGAAACTGACGTACATGAAGAACGGCTGGTGATCGGCCTCGAAATGGTGTTCACGTATGAACCGGACCGCGTGGTCGGCAATCGCATCAGTGTAATAATATTCTCCATTTGCCATTTGCCTGGGGAGATACTCTGGATCAGCAAAGGGCGAGATGAATGTGTTGTCACGGGTCAGTGTATTGGGGTCAAAGAAGCTGCCAGCGCCATGAATGGTGCCATAAAAACGATCAAAGCCGCGTTGAAGAGGCCAATTGTGCTTATCGGCATCCGTCTTCGGAGCGACTGCCTGTGTGACGTGCCACTTGCCCGACAGATACGAGCGATAGCCCGCTGATTTAAGCACTTCTGGAATGGTTACGCTTTGTCGATTTAGCTCACCGCGGTATCCATCATGACCGCGGTCATTCATCATGTGCCCAATACCCGCTTGGTGCGGATACAAGCCAGTCAGCAGGCTGGCCCGCGTTGGACAACAGCGTCCAGTATTATAAAACTGCGTGAAGCGAATTCCGTCATCTGCCAATGCATTCAAGTTTGGCGTCGCAATCTCGCTGCCGTAACATCCAATGTCTGAATAACCCATGTCATCCGACATGATGTAAATGATATTCGGCTTATCCGCCGCGTTAGCAACCGATTCCAGTTGGCAAAAAACGCAAACCAATGAAGTGGCGCAGAGGAACGCGAGCCAGCGACGTGCTGGGCAAAGAGAAAACAAAGTCATTGAAGCCTTTCGAAAGGTGTGGCTGCTGGAAGCAGGCGTGAAGATCACGCAAGTTTGGTACAGGAAATGAATCCCGAAGTCTCGCGCAGATGATGATTGTACGCACACGACGGGTAGATTTGGGGGGACACTAGATCTGGGGGACACTAGATCTGGGGGGATACGGGGCATGCAGATGCCTGTGTTCGCTTTCCAATAAGCTGGCAGGCTGGTGCGGTGACTGTTGCGAGTCTGAATGTTACCACAGTGGAACCGGTCTGCTTGCTTCACCTCAATTCTAGCGAGCGGATCGTGCCTAAGTCATAAATTTCTGCAATAGCGCCGCTAAAGGAATTAAACGGTTCATGGAACATCATCCATAAAATACTTGGCTTTTTATTTTGTTTTGCTGCCATACGCACGATCTATGAAATACTTGATTACCTTAATGGGTAGAATCGACAGCAG
>JAPOKD010000468.1 GCA_029977825.1 Planctomycetota bacterium
GCCGCGTGAGACGATCGGGAAGACGACCCAGAATGTAATGCCCATGCAGGAAGCAGTGGATAAGGGAGGGGTGTTGGCAACCAAGGAGGCCGATACATCAAATCCTCTGCTTGGTAGCGCAGCAGCCTACCGGAATACGGTTGCAACACTGGGCGCCATGTCGGTTGATAAAGCGATTCAGCTTCGAAACGCTCAAAGTGTTCGTGAGCCTAAGCCACTGACCTACGAGGTATTCATGGACGAGATCATCAAGAAAGGGAAGAGCGGTGGAATCCGGTTGCCGATGCTGCCTTACTACCAGGAGTACGTCTGGGATGAGCAAACCCAGAAGCTGCGGGTTGTGAATTTTCCAGCCAGAAAAGAAGAGCGTGAAAAGCAGCGTTAGGATTTGTCATCCTCAGGACGCAGGCTTGTAACCTTGTCGTCGTGCATTGATGGAATTGCTTTGTTCGACACTGGGTTCATCAAGTAGACCAGAATTGACACCTGGATTCGCTTAAGCATTCGCGTAGCCAGCGATGGACCTTGACACCATTGCGGGGCTCGTGCAGGTGTTTCGATGCAATTTTGTCGGAAGCGGAACTTCAGGGAATATGCAACCGAACTGATTGAAAATCAGTCGGTGTGAGAGAAGGTCATGATCGCTTTTCGCGTGATCTGTGCATCACTTATGGGTTTGCGGCATAACAGATCAGCCAGTTTATCGACTGGCTTTTTTGCCTCGTCTACGAGCGTGGCGGCTGCCTGTTCCAGCATTGCGACCGAGGGGACAGCGCCGCTTAGAGAGCTTGCAATACGGATGGATCCGATGTCGTTGCCGTCGGTGGGCAGGGCGATTGATGAATCCCAATCAAGAGGAGATTTTCCGGGTACTGAAAAGAAGCCAATGGCATTCAGGTGAATGACATCGCCGGGAAGGTGTCTCTTCACATTTTCGAATGCGACACTCTCTTCCGTCGGCTCCTCTCCAAATCTTTCAATCTTGACGTGGCGAATGTCCAGAACGGTACTGCGTGATTCAAGTTTGCGGGTGACATAGAATCCGTTTGGCACATTGATATCGCGAAGTGCCCGACAGGCACCGAGTGTAAGTGCGTTGGTTTCTTCACGGGTGTAATCCTTTGCTGGTGCGACAGCAACCAGAATCCAGCCTGAATCTTCGCGCAACATGCCGCATGCCAAATCGAATACTGAAGCGACGTCAGAGTGCAACCGACATGATTCAGCCTCCCATGCTTTGAATCCGTCCAGTACCTGACTCGCTGCATTGTTATCAGTGCTCAACATCAAGCCGCCCTCGTGGTTGGGAAGATGGCCGTCAAGTTGTGGTGTTGGACTGTTCAACGAAGGTGTTTCCATGGTCTCACCATTGAAAAAGCGGTAAAAACGAGGACGCCGGTTAGCCGGTTACAGGGACGCGGGTTCGTAACTGGAATCTTGTCGGTGCTTTTGGTCTGCTTCGATCACGATAGGTGACAATACGCTTTGTGGGCCTGCTGCTTGGTGGTTGTCTTGATCTAGAACGAAGAAATCGCGCACCGTTGACTAATGATCCGTTCCGGCATGCTCGGAAGCAAGTTCCGCCCGTGTAATTTAAATAGGCTCCTTGCGGGGTGAAACGGTCATGGTGATTGTGTCGAAATTGCGTCTCGTGGGACTTGGGATTGGCATGCTTCGCCATGGAAATTGTTGAAGCCAATTGCTTCAAGCAACCCGGCTTTGAGTAAGGGCTGGAAGTGGCTCGGGCCGTCAGCGAGCACGTTTTGGAAGTTCAGATTCCAATCTGCAACGCGGGTGTCGCACAAAAGGCGGCATAAGATCACGGGTTCACTGCTGTTCGGTGCGCTCGCGAGATGACAGCTGATTGCACCGCACGGCCTGACGATCCAGCGAGCATGTTGTGAAAGGCGTGCGCTGGCTTGGGAAGCCATTGGGTTTTCGAGCTTCGGCCTCTTGGGGGCCGGTTCGAAACTAATTGGGGCCGAAAGGAACTATTGACTATTGGCCTTGAGGCGTTGGTTTTCCGTATTTCGCCAGTAAACGACGCTGTTCGCTAATGATGACTTTCTGGGTTATGTTCTGCCCCAGAAATACGATCAGATGGTCGTCTTCGATCCTCGAAAGTTTCGCTGTGGTCGGTATTTCCAAGCCGGTTTTCAGTTTGAGAACGCCCGGTGTCCAGTTGTCGGCACAGAGGGTGGTTCCATTCGCTTTCAGTCGAGCACTTTTCTCGGCTAGCTCGATGACTTTGTAATCTTCGAGTTCCGTTACCAATAACGGTTGTTCTGCCAGCGGGAATCGGAGACGGAACAGGCTACGACGGTTTGCCTCGGAGTCAGACAAGATTCTATCGGCTTAGTCAGGTGGTGGCATGGGATCTGAGAGGTCGAGTCGCAAAAAGACATCTGCTTCTTCTAATGCAACTATAATGACCATTTGTGAATGAAGCGGATTTGTCAAGTAGTTTTTGGCTCGAGAATGCCTGATCGATTTCCTGATTGTCTTGCTGTAACGAACAAGTGGGGATCGCGATGAACGAAAGCAAATTACGGGCGTTGACCGGGGAATCCCATGTTGGCGTTCGGTACGTGCTGAAGAACACCGTGATCCGATTGACTCACGAAATCGACATTTTCAAAAATCAGGAAATAGGCTGATATGAACAGCGCAGCGGCGCAGAAGAACGCAAGCAGAAGTCCGCTGAAGAAAAAGTGTGAAAGACGTATGGCAGGATACTGTGGGTTGGGGTTGGGCGTATGTGAGCTGATACCCGGGGGTTCACAGCACAACGATGGAGCGTCGTCTGTCAGTCGTGTCTGCTCGTGAGTGGCGTTCATGATCTGGCTTCCTTGTGGGGTTTTTCTTTCGTGATTCATTCGTGCCAGCCTCATGGGATGAGCCTGACGTGACTCAATTCATCGAGTGATAGAAGGCATAGGCTATTTCTCATCGACATGCTGGAGTGGCTGCTGAATATTTTACTGTCGCAGTTGCCATCTCAGTGCAAGTCAGTGCGAGGTAAGGCAATTCCCTGCGCAGGTTGATGTTTGACTGGGAACGTTTGGGATTGTCGGGGCGAGAGCGCTCCTCCGCTGTGTTGAATCCCCGCCGCGTTGGTCAGTGGGGAGGCGTGTTGGGGTGTTGGAATGTAAGGGTGTCAGATAGGGGCATTTGTTTCGCAAATGCAAGTGACCGTGCGGTCCCGTTGGCAGTCCAGAGGAGGCGGGAAGAATCTGACCGGATGGTAGTTCGCACGCAGTTCGGTTCGAACCGTGCAAAATGCGGTCGGGGATACATCCAACTGCTGCTGGAATCAGGGGTGCCCGCAGCCACAGTCAAATTCGCGCAGGTCGGTAGCGTCCAAGCCGATGCTTACGCTCACGCCCCTCTCATCTTTTGGTTTCGCGATCTCAAAGCCAGCTTGGAATGCAGCAACAATGACGGCTCCATTGGAAATTTTCTGGCCGGCCCAATTTTCGACTACATGCTTGATCCAAAAACTGCTGAATTGAGGCGGGTTTGCTATGGTCGCCCTGCTGAGCCATTGGTGGCACAGATCAATTTGCTTCTGAGGAATGGCTGTGTTCTCGTCTTCAGTCGAAGCTGGATCAAGAATCCCGCGGGCGACGATCTGCAATGAACGATTGTCGTTGGTGATGACGGTGTAGCTCACTTGACTCGTTTTGTGACGTTGGTGACGGTGGGTTGGGAAACGCTGGTTTCGAGCGAAGTTCTTCAGGAAGAGGCAATCGTACGGTTCAGAATCAGAGGGTATGAGACAACCCAATCTCCTGGTAGACGGTAAGGCTGTTTTAGCTGGGTTGTCGGAGACGAGTTGGACTAATGATCGGGAATCCCGGCTTCGTCTCGACGTTGAAGCAGTTGAGCAATGATACTGAATGATATTTCTGTTGGTGTGTTATTCCCCAGAGGCAGGCCGATCGGGCAGGCGAAGGAGTGCTGTTTTTCGGTGGATATTCCGGCAGCGGTGAGTTCACCCCTGAGCGTATTGGCTTTTTGACGACTTCCAATCACTCCGATGTAAGGTGCGTCCCGCGTGGACAGAAGCTTCGTCAGGACTGGCAGGTCTGTCGTGTGACCCTTGCTGATAAGTACGAAAAATGTTTGTTCAGGTAACCGTGCGACAAGTGAAACTGGATCATCGGTGGTGTGCTTGGTCAGTTTGGGATGATCTGGGAGCTTTGCGATCCACTCGGGGCGTGAGTCGACGCAGGTCACACTGCAGTGGAGTTTGACCAACATGGGAATGAGCGCTTGTGCGACGTGTCCCGCACCGAACACCGCGATCCTCCATTCACTCTTGTTGTGGATTTCAAAAAAGATTTTTACTTCCCCGTCAATTGCCATTCCAACATCGGCTCGCAAGTTCCATGTCACGAGATTGCAGCTGGTGCCAGGTTGCGTCTCGAGAGCCTGTTTTGCAAAGGTGATAGCTGCGGCTTCAATTTTACCCCCGCCAACTGTTCCCCACTCAAGGCCATTAGAGGTGATCAGTGCTTTCGCCCCCTTGAACGGTGGTGCACTTCCTCGGAGGTCGAGCAGCGTGACCGTAACAAATGGGATATCCAGCTCGATCAACTTACGAAGTTCTCGGCTATGTTGGACGACATCAAATGTCATCGGAATACGACTCTTCGGCTGGAAACGCTTTGGCTGGGAATCATGAGTGGCTTATCGATCTTCGGGATCGTAAGCGATTCTAGCTGCTGCTGGAAGAAGTCGGAGCAGAGTGCCGTTGAAGTACTGTTTGATCGACCAGAGCAGTTGGCCGTCGACGGGATAGGGCGATTCTGGACCGAATACCGGTTCGAACATGGTGGAATCATTGTGCGGAGTGGCAATGAACAGCTAAGTTTGGCCCGCACAATGTTGTCTGCGTGCGTCCTGGCGATGCAGCAGGACCTTGAAACAATGAAGCAGTCAATGTGCAGGCGGCTGCGTTGACGTTGGAATCTGATTTCGGTCACAGGGTGCCCGCGGGCCATGATGCGTGTTTTTTCCGGTTTGCATCTGTCAGCGCCCGAACTGATTCATGCTGCTGCGGGCGGTTCGGTGAACAGTGATATTCGTTAAAACGTGAGTTTGGGTTGCGAGCGGCTGGGTGGGAAGAATCATGTCGCAGATTGTGCAGGCTTGCACGC
>JAPOKD010000081.1 GCA_029977825.1 Planctomycetota bacterium
ACGCGGCTGAAAGAAACATCCCGATGACTATGATTAGGGTAGTTGATTTCATGCTCTTCTTGTTGATGAGAAAGTTTATATGGGTTGTGAATAGCTAGTTGTGGGACGGCCGGGAATTTGACATTCATCCATCTGCTTAGCTGGATAACGCCAGCAGGCACCCGGTCGCGACGAATG
Source organism: Planctomycetota bacterium (assembly GCA_029977825.1). GTDB lineage: Bacteria > Planctomycetota > Planctomycetia > Pirellulales > Pirellulaceae > Rubripirellula. Next base: position 178 of record JAPOKD010000081.1, read on the forward strand.
ATCGTCCATTTGAAAAAGGCCCCGACGTGGCAACCTAGGTACAATACGTTGTTATCCCACGTCTTGTCCGAAAGTGCAATGATGACGAACCCCGTATTTCTACGTCAGGAATACCGCTCTCCGGTCTGTGGGTCGTAGAGCATGCAGTTGAATTCGGAGGCAATGTCAATGATCGCGTTCAGCATTTCGATCACATCGTCGTTTTCAGGTGGCGTCGATACGATTTGGAATGCGTAAGGAGGATATAGGTCAATCGTGAAGTATTGTGACCCAGCATCGTACATGTTCATTTCAAACCCGGGAAAAGCGTTCGCAATGCGATCCTTGACTGCATCGAGGTCGAGTTTCGCGACATCGACAAGGTTGCCGCCCTCGCAGACTCGCTGAACAATCGTTACTGGGCGATGTCGGCAACTCTTTGATTGCTTCCAGAACCACGTGTCGTAACTCATTGTTCGCAGTCCTTTCGCCAAGGGTTTAGTCAAATAACAGCTAAAATCACCGGGCACGCGGTCCAGGACGAACAGACGTTAAACAACAAACAGCGTAACGAACGTGAAAACGCAGCTCCAGCAAGAATTCGGTAACGAAGTACCATTGCTTTCGTCGGATAAACGTCAGGATTACCGAGCCGCCGGAGGATATTCACCATTCAATCACCTCGCCGTCTGCGAGCTTGTTTCATCCGTTTGTTACGTGGTCAGCGTCGCGGACATCAGTTTTGCCAGAACCCGCACTCGATGCCACCGTGGATAACAACCGCGAACATACCATGTTCGGGAATCTCCATTGGTGGCATCGCAATCTCGGCTCCCGCTGCAGCAGCAGACTCAACAGCCGCTTTGATGTCATCGACAAGGACATACGGTCGCACGACTGGATTCTCCGTATCACGCAACGGGCCACGAATGCCGATCAAGCCGCCGCCATCGAGTTTCGCAGTGCGAGCACCACCAAAATTGGCATCGGGTTCACTGAAGGTAATGTCATATATTGCTGAGTATTGACCACACAAGCCATCGACTTCCGGCGTCACAATCTCAAGGTATTGGATTTTCATCGCTTCTACTGCCGCAGATGGATTCGGCTCTTGAGGTTCAGGGTTCAACTCATTATCAGATTCCGTCTTGTTAGATGGATCGGTGCTGGATTGCTTGCATCCGGCGAGCAGCGCCGCCATCCCGGGCGGAATCGCGCATGCAATTCCTGTGGCTAGTGCGTTACGACGAGTGACTTTATGCATAGAATTCTTGCCACCTAACGATGAAGCTGACTGGGCCATGAGTAAACTTGCGAGTTTAAAAACAACCGTGTTCCGGTTCCGCTCCAATACCTAATTATTCGGATTTTTCAGCGTTGTGTTCGATGTGAAGCAATCGCTCGCGAATTAAAGATACACGGTCCACGAAGGTGTTGTCATCAGCCATGCTGTTCAGCAGCACGCGAATTCGTCGTGTTTGTTTAGGCGTAAAAACTTCGTGTTCGATAAGTTCAAGGCAACATTCGGCCTGTGTCAGGCATTGATCGGCAGTTCGACCACCTTGATGGCATAGGTCTTCGTATTGTCGGCGGGTTTTGGCGATTCCCTGTTCTTTTTTTCGGCAAGGGACACAGCGAACGCAATCAGAGTCGAGCCCGAATTGCAGGTTTTCGTACCAGTGTTGCTGTTCGGTAGCGAATAAAATAAACCGGCGTCCGCAATCACGACATTGACGTGCTACGTCATAATAGTGCGTGACGGCGACCGTCGCGGGAACCTGTTTGCCTAGGTTGGCAGCCATGGCACGACTGGGAATGCGGCAGGATTTCGGCGAATGCCAATGGATGAATGTGCCACCGCTGAACTCCGTCTGTGGATTGAGTCCAGTCAATCTGGGGCCGCGACCGAATCGAGGATATTCGACGAAGCTCGAGTATCGTTCGGTGTCGGGCATTTGCTTAGCGGGATAACGCTTGAGGTAACCGAGTTGGCGAGCCAACACGAAGGGAGTTGAATCACTAATCATTCTATGAATCACCGATGAGTCTAATCGAAGCGAAGGAGCTTGAAAAACCGCACGATAAGCCAAACCCGTGTTCACCGATGTGTTAGGCCTTATGAAACAGGAAACAACATCGCACCATTCGCACGATGGCAAGAACAAATACGACAGTCAATGCAGCAAGAACCAAATGCAGCAGCACATACTGCCATGCTGTAACTGGTGTTGGAGTATGCCGACAGAAGCGGCCAGTGTTCCAAAACAAAGTCCGCGTCCTTACGGACTTCGATAAGCGGACAAAAGCCGGTCGCGATAAGAGACACGGCAAAAACCACCGCGATTTACAATACTCTTCCCGTTGCGACTATTCCGATTGTCTAACGTCTGCAAACACCGAACCACCGGAGTAATCGTTGCTTCAATTTGCACGCTGTCGGCGGCTTCCCGTGCAGCGCATTGTCATCTGGCGTTTGTCATTGTTGGACGTGAATTTATTGCGGGAAGTTTTAGTGGAGTTTGTTTGGAAACGCTTCTTCAATTTCTTGTAGATTGTGAATGAGTGCATGAAGAAACGTCTGGTCGGTATCAAAACCAAACCTGAGTTCGTTTCCATCGCCAACGCGATCTTGAACAATCCCGGTGATGCGGATCCCACCGCGACCATTTCCGGAACATTCAATTTCGAGTTGGCGTTCAATCGTTTCAAATGTAGCCGTGCCGCCGAGCGTTCGATGCAAGGATTTCAGTTCCCGGCGAAACCGTGGAAAATCGACCGTGACAAATTGAGCAGAGACACAACCGGAAAACGAACCGACAGCGACGTCGATCGTGACGTCTAACCAATCATCGTTGTCGTCAGGCCGACCGTCGATTGTGATCCTGACGTGATCACCAGAGTCGCCGCCGAGCGTCATTGTTTGCATACAGTTACCATTTGCCGAGCCAGATAACCCTAAGGAGAAGCGGGCCGGGAGTTGACGTGAACGACCGTAACGAGCCTGCCCGGCTTTTCCGGCTACGGTTGATCCGTTTGTTATCGGGCGAACCTATCCATCCGAATCCTTTTCCACAATCTCTGATTTGACCATGTTACCGCAACCACGGCAAATACCCTCAACAAATACATGTCCATCCTCTTCGTATTCAGAAGGCTTGTAGATGCCGAGATCAGCAGCGTTGCAGTGATCACACCATGCGTTTTCGATGAACCACTCCCGTTCGAATTGGTCACGGGCGTTCAGATTACGAGGTTTACGTGTCATTGAATGTGACGAGGTTTCAAAACCCGTTAACGGTTGGCATCACCGACATCCAGCGGTCATCGTCGTGATGACGTTGATTCTAACCACCGGAGCTTCGTGGCATGCCGAGGTTATCCCCCAAAGACGAGCCATGCGATAATCGCGGCGGGGGGAGCGGAGACAGCCGGCAGGACAGTCGCGAGGAGAAAGCCCTTCCTGAACCCAATCGGAGCGAATCTGTGTTTGGTGTCGTGATCACCGAAGTCCTGAACCAGCCGAGCATACGAAACGCCGCCGACGACGAAGTACGTAGTTACGCCAGCAATGGTAGCAGGCACCGGTCGTTGCATGATCCAGTAGGTCATGAAAACCACCATGGCAGTTGCCAAAATCAGGATGGACATCCCGGTTACCCCAGTGTCTCGCTTGATATCACGTTGGACTATAGATTTGGCGACGAGCACAAAGAGGTCTGCAGACAAGTACGCAGCGATAAACAGCAAGATCGGCGGAAGCACGAAGTAGATTGCCAGTTTAAGGGAGAAAACATCCATTATGTCGCGGAATCACTGCGGATAACGACCACGATCACCGGGCCGAGTGAAATGTCTGAATGAGCGAAACGAACGCGAGGTGCAATTCGGCTCCGATTCATCGTTTTGTTATGCCACGTTCAACACGTGACAAACACATCTTATTGGTTCTCATTAATGCGTTCAAACGATTTGAGAAGCGCGACTATGTTTTCCTTGCCGATCGGGTCTGCGCTTTGGATATTCCACGCTGGAGTTCGTTCTCCATTATCGAGACAGAATTCGGTTAACCATTTGGCCGCATCGAATCCGCTGGGACCATGACCAGGGTCGTGATCAAAACAAATGGCGTTGGGCACGCCGTTGCTGGAAATTCATTCAACGAATTCATCATACGATTTGATCCAGATCACATTTCGTAGCGAAAACGGAAAGTACGCGTGCCAACGAGCCTCAGCAGGGTCGCGTTCGTAGTCAAACCACAAAAGCGTTTGGGATTCGGTCACAGTCGACTCAGTGGCAGAACGGCAAAGATCACCGGGCGGGTGGAACACCGCGAATAATCATGAAACAAAAAACCTCAAGCGAAGCGAAAGATGAGGAAAACCGAACACTTAGTCCGGTCCGGTGCATCGCCTTGTATTCCGATTGGCACCACGGTAGGTCCGTGCACAGTGCCCGCTATTCAATGGCGATAACGTCGGTGGAGCTCCGCGATGTTTTCAAATACTTCCTCATCCGCCGACTTAACATTGTCGGCCTCCTTGAGCACACCGAGCAGTCCGCGAAGCACTCCCGGATCCAAGCCGCCATCAGCCAAACCATCAAGCCCGTCTACATCATCCAACAGATCCTGAACGTCGACCAGGCTCAATGACTTCGTTTCAGCTAAACGCTTCAGAATTACCGTGAGGACAAGTGTCAGAAAGGCGATATCGGTCTTCAATTCCGATATCTCATCGGACTGCGAAGTTGTTCTGGATGTGGATACTGGAGCAAAGCTCCTGCGCGTAGCAATTGTTCGAAGGTGTGCAGCTTGCGCTTGTTCTGGAAAGAAGAAGTCAAAAAGATCCATGCTTAATCCTTGCAGTCACAATGTCGGAGAACTTGTTGATATGCGGTCGATCCGGGAAATAACCTCGCCACGGAGCTTTATGACCTGTCGGACCCCTCATCAACTATGACCTATTTGCCTAGCGGTGGCAAATTAATCTTGAATAGTGGCAAAACAGTTGACTTGCTGAACAGCAAGTGTACAGCTCGAAACGGACCGTCTCACGCGTACGTTAGGGGCACAACGATGAGAGAATTCAAGAATCACGATATGGCGAAACGGGCGTCTCTTGATTGGGCGAAAATTTGGCACTCAAAACTCGCCGGCTTTCACAAAATCAACAACGAACAAAACTGGTTTTTGGCTCCGACGAAGTGATCGCGTACCTTGTGCATCAGAAGCGCACCAGCGTGGTAGCGACTGAAAATTGCTCAGGGATTGGCTCTCTACAAAACTGAGTTTCGAAACAACCGTGACGAACAGTTGACTGATGTTTGCAATCAACTCGAGCTGCTGATCGCTCGTGAACGAAGCGTCCAAGATGATCCACCTTCCTCCGACCTGGTTGGCAGCATCGATGCTGGCGAGGCACCCGTTTTCCAGCAAATGCGCCGTGTCATGAGGCTCAACCAACTGGCATGGAATACGTAGAAGGCTTGCATCCGTAAACTCCGTGAATTTTTCACCGCCAGACAGCTTTGGCAGGAGGTTGCTGCCGGAAGCCCATCCAATGGATGGGGTGTGAGTCATATTGGCATACGCGACGTCGAGGCTCATTTGACTGCATTGGCAGTCGACTTGGGCGTTGCGGAATCGACGCAGGACCAAGCTTTTCACGCGATCACTTACTTTTTAAACACGTGCTTGAGCAAGAGCCTAACTGCTTCGAGGCGATCCGCTGTACCAAACCGAAACGCGTGCCTACGGTGATGGGCCAAAACGAGGTCACGGAACCGCTCGATGGCCTTCAGGGCGTTTACAAACTAATGGGCCAACTCATGTATGGTGCTGGACTGCGTCTTGGCGAATGCCTGCAACCAGGAATCAAGGACATCGACTTCGACCAGAACCTGATCATGGTCCCCGCCTCCAAAGGCAAGAAAGATTGCGTTACTCCGCTGCCCCACATGTCAAGAGCCGCCCTGCAGCAGAAGATGAGATGGCGACACGCGTTACATCAACGAGACTTGAAAACGAGACCACCTCGGTCTACCTACCGCATGCCTTGGATCGTAAGTATCCGACCGCACATCGCGAGTTCGCTTGGCAATCCATCCTCGCTTCACATCGCCGCTCAAAGCATCCACGCACTGGCCGGCAGCAACATCCCCATCTTCACAAAGATACCTTTCCCGATCAATTGAAAAGAACCCTTGCAAGAACGACTATCAGAAAACGAGTCACATCGCATGTATTTCGCCATTCGTTTGCGACACACTTATTAATGGCGGGTGCAGGTATCAGAACGGTGCAAGAATTACTGGGACACAACGATGTTGGCACCACGATGATCTACTTGCATTGTCTTAATGATCGCGGATGGACCGTCCTGAGTCCTCTTGATCGGCTGGAAGCATCCAGTCCTTCACGTAATCTCGCTCGTCATGGAGCATCGACCCTAGTCTGTTCCTGGCTGGAAAGGTGGCCGCAACATCTCATGAGGTACAAAACACTCTGCGATAGGTTGCTTTAGCGGGTCGTGGGTGCTACCTGGCTTGAGCCTATCGCGGGATTAGCGCGTTCTCCGTGACCGACGTGTCTGAAAGAGACCATGCCTGCAGTGTTGATTCGCTTCAGTGTTCAGTAGCCTCAGTGTTCAGTAGCCTCAGTGTTCAGTAGCCTCAGTGTTGTCCTTGGGACCGGAGGGAAGTAGCAAGGCTGCGACTGGTTGCAATGATGTAAATTTCGCTAGAGGAGGGCAGGTTTACCTCAATCACCTGCTCGCACTCAGAATACTGTTCAGTCAGAGGCGAAATGAAAAAAGCCCGCAATTCTCGTGAGAACTGCGAGCCTTGTTTCAAAGTCGGGGCGACACGATTCGAACGTGCGACCTCCTGCTCCCAAAGCAGGCGCTCTAGCCAGGCTGAGCTACGCCCCGATTCACATCGTAGAGACGCCTACACCTGCGAACAGGTATGTTGGGAAAGACGTCTCAGTGACCTCTTCTATTAAAGAAGAACGCGTAGATTAGCGAACAAAGCGAAATCGCGAAAGGTTCACTCCAGCGTTTTTTTCTGAGGCCGCAAAGAACACCGAAATTTCAGGACGTCCAACGACCCCCGATCTTCAAAAATAATGTTTTTGGCGGTAAATCACGACACTTTTGCCCTTCAGACTTTCCCCACCTTCTGCAGCAACAGTCCCCCGGTAGTGCCGTTCTGCTCGCCATGCCATCAGTGGCCGCGGAAATATGCCACCACGGGGCGTGGCTCAAACCACCGCTTCAAGAAGAATGACTGCCAAGCGAACCAAAACTGCCGCTGAAAACGAGGTGAGCCCGCAATGCGCTGGAAAATTCGGCCGTGAGTTCCAGTCAATTACGCCGCCAGCACTGTTTCGAGCATGCGTTTGAAGTCAGTCACCGTCGCCCACACAGCAGAGCCCAAGTCATCTAAGACCGGCATCTCCCACACCTTTCACCTGCGCACGATCTCTGAATTCCCACTCAGCTACGTGACGGTCGCCAAGCCCGTCCCTCATGAATGCCCAAAAATGATGCGTTCGAAGTCCAAAAAACGTCTCCAGCGACTGCGTTTTAATGGAGCCTTGGTAAACACGCGTTGGACTTGCCGAACGCCACTGTCGCCGTCATTCACAATGCTTTGATTGACTGAATGAACGGAACAAAAAATCCTATCATCAGCAAAACGCACAGCAACGTCATGACCGCCGATCGCAAACCCAGTTTACGCGAAATCAAGAAACCAAAAACCAAAGGCAGCAGCGGGTAAATAAATAGATTTAAAAGCCCCCATTTCGAACTCAAACGAAAACCAGCGACACTTGACCAGATGCAGGCAATCAAATTCAAAAACCCAGCAAAAACAATCGCTATCGCCCAGCCAGCAATTCTAAGCACTACCTTTGAGTCCAATCCCTGATTGAACTGATTGGTTTGCCCCTCTGATCTGCCAGCCAGTTGGTCCTGAATTGAATCATGCCTGGCACGGACAAATTGCTCAAGCGAATATCTCTTCCAAGCAGCATCGTCACCGCTGATCGCGGCTTTCATGCGCAAACTGGCCTCGTCATCGAGACGCGGACGAACGACTTCTGCCGTTGCTTCGATTTGATCGAGCCACTTCTGTTTCGCGAAAACTGAATCCAGTAGCTTATCGACTCGAGACAGATAAGCCTGTTTTACCGCCGGCATCTTCAACAAGCGTTCAATCAGGCGATTGTTACCCACGCCAATTTGCGGCTGCTTGATACTGTGGTGCAAACGAGACTCCGGCGTGCCGATGATTTCCAGGGAACCAAACGAATGATCCAGGTCCCAAGGTATCAAGGAAATCTTGTCTGTCTCGGGACTGAGGTAAGCGTAGTAATTCTGACTCCCCCCGAGAAAACTGTCTAAATTCGACAGCATCGCGTTCACTGCCAAGAACGACAAAAAACTCTCTACATCCAAATACTCGCCAACGCGAGCTTCAAATTCTGCCTGATTACTCAGGTGAATCAGCTGGGCAAATTCCATCAGTCGTCGCTGCTGCTCCGGACTCGATTCCGTCTTGGGATTATAGAAGGACTCGTAAGCACTCCAATCGTCACCCAAATAAGGAAACGCGGTGAAAGCACTAGGCTTTACGAGCAAGCCCTCGGATTCTCCGAACACGCGTTTCAAAAATTGCTTGTCGACCTGCTCGACCACCAGAAACAAACCACACGGCTTAACCTCACCATCCACATCCGTTGCTACCGAAGCCCAACCGGTCAGCGATGCAGGCACGCCAGCTTCCCGAAACAACTCATAGGAGATCGCCTCGCGAAGCAGCGTAGGATCGGCAGCACAACTCTGCAAATTTACTTTTTTCAAACCCGCAAAGCTTAAATCATCCTGATACTCGTTGAAGTCAATTTTAAACGAGTACTTCTCCAATTCCCTTCCGCTCAAAAAGCTGCCATTCCCTTTAAAGCGGGCACCGACATCAGAGATCTGCTCACCATCAATGATCAAATCGGCTTTGCCGTACTGATGATTCAAACCAAGATAGCCACCTAAACCCGGCCGATTTTCCTCCCCCGCCCGGAATTCCTTTCCCTGACTGGCGTCGGAAATGACTTCCCCAAAGGCCCGTCCAACATCCCAGTCCAGATCTTCTGGCGGCTGTAATTTGGCCCACTCATCTGCTGTAAACCGCAAAGTAATTTCTGACACACGGTCAGGTTGAAACAGAACGCCGGAGTCCTGATTGTCCTGTGCAAAGACGGTGAATGATACTGTCCATGCGACTTCAAACAGCAAAACGAACACAAGCAGAATACGTAAATTCATAATCCGCCAAATCCATCATCGGGCACGGGAACGTGTTTCAGATTACCTCAGATTGTTTACTCACATAGACTTCCAGGTCAACTCACTTCCTGTAGCACTCTGTAACTACCACCGGCAATGAACAGGATCTACCACCGGCAATGAACAGAATGTGTGACGCCTCTCGTTCCAGGGCTTGTTTCTTGCATTTCTGTGGCATCTCTTCACTGTGACTGCCACGCACGAGTAAACTTTGATGGGAGCCAACCGTGAAGGAAAAAGCGGATGAGCGCAGTCTATTTTGCGTCCCCCAACCACAAGCATGCGACTCGACGCCCGCAGTTGACCATTCCGGCTCGTGGGCAATACCAGTACTGCCACCGCTTCAACAAACCCGTGGCCCCATTACATCAATTCATGACTTGTTCTTGCTGACTTTTTTCGCGGTTTTTACCGGTTTGTGAATGAACGCGCGCATTGAGTAGCTTGACCAAGCTTCAACGCACCACGAAGCCACGCCCCCAGGCAGTGGCTTCATTGACATTGGCTTCATCAAGCCCAGAAAACGTGGCCTGGTTGCCGGCTGTTCCCGCCTGCGAACCAGACGGGCAAAGTTACCTTACCGAACTGTTGGAAGAGAGTTCACACGACCCATTGGAATACAATCGCCAGCCCATCGGGAAACTGACATGGTGCCTTCACCACCCTGTTTTACTCAATTTACTTCACGCACTGTTTACACTTGTCTCCGCAAAGTACTATCAAGCCCACCGGATATCCAGATTTGCACAACCGATGATTCTGCACTTGCGCCGCCTCCAACAAGAAGGCAATCGCATTCACCCCGAAAATCAAACGAGTTGTTCATTTTCGCCTACCCCACTTTAGTGCTTTAAAGCTGCCAAAATATCGTCACGACACCTCGGCGGCTCTGTCCTGAATCATTTCGAACAACGCTGACACCAGAACAGGAAACTGAATTGATGACGATCGCCCAGTATCAACACTGGATTGACGGTAAGGACACCGATTCCAGCAACAAGCGATTCTTTGTGGACCTCAATCCGATCGATGACTCGGTCTACGCTCATGCAGCACAAGGCACCGATCGGGATATGACAGCCGCGGTTGAAGCTGCGCACGCGAGTTTTCAAAAATACAGAAATTCGTTACCGAAAGAGCGCGAAGCCTGGTTGCTGCGAGCTGCGGATATTCTGGAGAACAAAGCCCGAGAATTCGTCGAGACACTGGTAGACGAGGTCGGCTCCCCAATTCTGAAAGCTCAACGTGAAGTAGAAACTTCGATAGGCATTTTAAGGTCCGCTGCGGGTGCCACTCGCCAACTTACAGGGAAAACCCTTCCCACGGATGTAACTGGGAGAATGAGCATGAGCATTCGACAGCCCCTGGGTGTTATCGCCGGCATCAGTCCATTCAATGTGCCTCTGATCAAAAACATCAAGCACTCTGCCATGCCATTGGCGACCGGTAATACCGTGGTTTTATTGCCCTCTGAACATGCGCCGGTGACGGCGTTGAAGGTTGCCAACCTGTTTGCAGAAGCTGGATTTCCATCTGGAGCGTTCAACGTGGTCACTGGCTTCGGAACCGAGATCGGCGACACACTAACATGCCACCCGTTGGTTCGCATGGTGGGTTTCACCGGATCGAGTCGCATCGGACATCACATCAGCGGCTTATGTGGAAAGCATGCCAAACGTTACTCACTGGAAATGGGTGGAAAAAATCCATTAGTCGTGCTGGAGGATGCCGAGTTGAAAAAAGCAGTGCAGGGGAGTGTGATTGGCTCGTTCCTCTATCAGGGACAAATCTGCATGGCATCGAGCAGGATCTATGTTGAAAAATCCATTCACGAGGAATTCCTGTCCAATTTTCTGGCCGCTTCACGGAATCTGGGAATGGGCGACCTGCGAGATCCCTCAACCATGATTGGCCCAATCATCCATGAAGGTCAGCGCAGTCGCATCAAGAAACATCTGCACGATGCGATCAGCAAAGGTGCGACAGTACATTGCGGTGGCAATTGGCAAGGCAATCGCTGTGAACCAACTGTTTTGACTGGCGTGGACGATCAGATGTTAATCAACCACGAAGAAACTTTCGGCCCTGTCACCGTCGTCCATTCGGTCGATTCTGCTGACGAGGCCCTGAGGCTTGCCAACGCTTCCAAACTAGGATTGAGCGCCTCGATCTACACCAGCAACCTGCGGCAAGCCATGCGATTCGCAGAAAAACTTGAGGCGGGGATGGTGCATATCAATGGAACAACAATTCAGGACGAGCCACACATTCCCTTCGGCGGAGTGGGCGATAGCGGATTCGGCCGCGAGAGCACGGACCCGGACTTGGCGGAATTTACCGAGTGGAAGTGGATAACAGTGCAACACAGCTGAAACACAGAGACGAAGTGCGTTGTTTCAATTTCCTGCTTGCCCCACCCGCGGCAACCAGACACGCATGTTTCCACGCCCCCGATTGGAATACAAATAATACGGAATCAGCGTCAAACCTTGTTGATCGTCGCGGCTTGCCCCGTCCGCTTCAACCAGTGTCACAACGCCTCCGAACAAACCTTCATTCCAGTCAGGATTGAGCACTGCCGCATCGGAAAGTTTCCATTGGGAAATGTCCGCTGGGTTGTCTTTGAATTCAGCACAATAGACCAGCGGCCCGCGTTCAACCGCCACCTTACCCTTATCTGCGGTAGCACGAGGATGCGCGATCACTCGCCGCGCAGGCATGGGTAATTCCAACCGAATGAGATCGTCTTTGTCCCATTGCCGCCGCAACGAAACATAACCCTCCTCGATTTTGACAGGCTCGGCAATGTTGTTGATCGTCAACCTGATCGGCAAATCCGGGGAATCAAGATAGCGATACAAATTCCCGGGTACGGGTTGATTGCGAGCCCAACCGGGAATTCTCAACTTGATTTCGAAGGTAGCCTGCTGCTCTGGGTCAACGGAAATCTGTATTTCTCCAGCCCATGGGTAGCGGGTTTCCTGACGCAATACGACCCTGTTTTCCCCAACCTGCAATTCAGCGCGGCTTGCCAGATACTGATTCACTCGAATCACATCTGCGTTTTGACTGTAAGCGTAACCACTGATTGCAGAAATCACGCGGACCAGATTCGACGGGCAGCAGGCACAATCATGTCCCGGCCAGGGCCAACGCTCACGCCCGCCCGTTTCAAGTGGGTTGGTGTAATAATGCCGATCACCTTCGACCGACAACGCACTTAGCATGTTGTTGTAAAACGTACGTTCAATCAGATCAGCATATTTGCTTTCTCCCGTCATCAGGTGAAGTCGGTGATTCCACATGGAAAATGCAATGCCTGAACACGTTTCGGCGTAACAACCATTGCCGAGTTCATAGTCACCGGCAAACCCTTCGGGCCCACCGGGCTGACCAATGCCACCAGTCAGATACATTTTACGGTTGGTAATGTTATCCCAGATTCGAAACAGCGCATTGGCATAGGATTCATCCCGCTCGCGTCTGGCGATGTCAGTGGCCGCGCAATACAAATATCCGGCTCGCACTGAATGCCCGACGCCGCTTTCCTGTTCAATAAACGGCTTGTGATCCTGACTGTAAGTACCGTAGCGTTGCTTTCTGCCGGCCTTACCTCGCTGGTCAATAAAAAAGCGTGCCGTGTTGAGGTAACGTCTTTCTCCTGTAACATCAAACAGACGAAATAAAGCCA
>JAPOKD010000693.1 GCA_029977825.1 Planctomycetota bacterium
ATGCTCAGATGACTTGGCAAGGTTGTCAAACTGCAGCGGATCAGCGACGGTATCAAACAATTCCATACCACCGGATGCATCTTCGCCGTATTGAATGAAAGCCCAACGATCTTCTCGCAGCAGGAATCCTTTTCGCATGGGTGCGACACTAAAAGCAGCATCACGAACCTCCAGGTCCGGGTTGTCCAACATGCCTGAAATATCCTTGCCTTGCAGTCTCTTCTCGACCGGCAGGCCGCACAATTTTGAGACCGTGGGATAAAGGTCCAGCAATTCGACCAGGCTATCGCAAACAGCCGGTTTTTTGCCGGGGACGGAAATGATCAGTGGCACTCCGGCCGACTCATCCCGCAGCGAAACTTTCGCCCAGAAATCATGTTCCCCCAAATGGTATCCGTGATCGCTGGTGAAGATGACGATTGTATTGTCGCGCAGTCCCTGCTGATCAAGCTTGCGAAGCACTTTGCCGACCTGAGCATCCATGAAAGCCACGGAAGCGTAATACCCACCAACAGCTTTTTTTTGACGACGAATGTCCATCTTCATGTTAACGCTCGTCTTGTAGTTGATGCCCGCTTTCGGGATGTCTTCCCAATCACCTGAACGTTTCTCTGGCAGTGTCATCGACGAGTAAGGCAGAAACGGCGTGTAATACTTCCGAGGTGCAACGAAGGGCACATGTGGCCGCACAAAGCCAACCCCCAGCCAAAACGGTTGGTCACGATCCCGCTCAAGTAATTCCACTGCTTTTGCTGATGTCATTCCATCAGAATGCACAAGATCATCACCATCGGCTTCAACAACGACGAAGGTATTTCCACCCACAACAGGTCGTGTTCCATTCGGATTACTTTCGAGAGTTTCCCCGTCACCGGGGGCTTTCCACTCAGGCCCCAAGCTGTTGAATCTTTCAGTCCATGAGCGAGCATCGTCTGCACCATTCCCACCATCATGATTGCGACCATCACCACCTTTGAGCACTCCACCGGGTACTCCCATGTGGAAAATCTTGCTGACTCTGGCAGCATAGTACCCGTTATTTTTGAAATGCTCGGACCACATGGCTCGATCACCAATTTGCGGGCGTGGATTTTTGTAGCCGAGCACCCCTGTGGCATGGGGATAATAGCCGGACATAAAAGAAGCACGGCTGGGTCCACAATAGGTGCCTTGACAATAGGCCCGAGTAAAACGCGTGCCCCTAGCAGCCAAGGCATCAATATTCGGAGTCTTGCAGACGGTGTTGCCGTAACAGGACAGCGCGTTGGCCGTCAAATCATCGGAGATAATGAACAGCACATTGAACGGTTGCTTATTGACTGCCGAGTCGGGCTGCTGGCCTTCTGTAGCATCTGCCGCACGAAGCGACTGGGCAGCGTGCCCGACAACGAAACCAAAAATCAAAACGAGGGCAGCGCGGCACATCAGAACAGGCATCAGGCACTCACAGTTGAGAATGGAATTTGACTTCCACATCTTAACCGAAAAAGACTGAGCAGACGGACCGATTCAAAGGAGTGAATCAGCAAATGCCCGTTTCAAGTCTTCCGCAGCATCATCAGCCCGCTTGGCGTCGATCACTGCATTCACTTGCAACTCACTGGTGTTGATCATTTCAACATTGATCGCATCTTCGGCAAGCTGTTGAAACAACATCGTCGCAACGTGAGTGTGACTTCGCAATCCAATCCCGCTGACAGTGACCTTGGCAATTTCCTTGCCGCCCTGAACATCCCGCATATTGTGCTTTTCGAGAATGGTCTGAGCCACTTCAAGACTCGCCTGCAAAGCGGTGTCATCAACTGTAAAGCTGACGCTTGTCGATCCACCATCACCATCGTATCCCTGCACGATCATATCGATGAAGATACCAGCCGCACCAATCGTCTCAAACATGTCAGCTGCAATACCGGGCTCATCTGGGACGCCATGCAAGGTAACACGAGCCTGTTTGTCGGTGATGGAGATCCCAGTCAGGGTAAGTGCCTCCAAGGCATCATCTCTGAGACGACTGACCAGCGTATCAACATCGGCTTTGTCCCCACGGTCTTTCTTGATTTCGCTCCATGACTGTGCATCTTGTGGGCGTTGATGCAAGTCAAATGCCTCATGCACTGCCCGCAGGGCGATTGCAGCCTGCGACTTGGGGACCAGCGTTGAAATCTTGATTTCGCTTGTCGTGATCATGTGAATGTTGACTCCCGCGTTCGCGAGCGCCCGGAACATGCGTGAAGCAACGCTGGTTTGCGTCGCCATATTTGAGCCAACCACTGACACCTTGGAGACCTGATCATCATGGGTAATCGAATCGGCACCCACCGCTTCCATTACCGCCTGGACAGCGGCGAGCGTTGCCTCAAGCTCTCCGCTGGGCACTGTGAATGAGACATTGGCTCGTCCACTCTTTCCCACATTCTGAACGACCATATCAACGGCGATTTTACAGGCAGCAATCGCTGAAAATATTTGCTGACTTTTCCCGGGGACATCAGGAACACCGATGACTGTCACTCTGGCCTCATCCGGAGTCATTGCTGCTCCGCTGACAGGCTGCGTTTGAGACTCAGCCTCAGCGACAATCATCGTACCTTCGGTATCAGAAAAACTGCTTCTGACGTGGATTGGCACACCGAATTTCTTGGCAAACTCGATTGATCGACTGTGCATGACGCCCGCACCAAGGCTGGCCAGTTCCAACATTTCATCATAGCTGATCACATCGACTCGTCGTGCTTCGGGCAACAAGCGGGGATCAGTCGTGTAAACACCATCAACATCGGTGTAAATCTCGCAAGCATCAGCACCCAAAACTGCTGCCAGCGCGACAGCCGTGGTGTCACTGCCTCCACGACCCAACGTGGTGATATTCAAATCATCGTCGATCCCCTGAAACCCTGCAGCGACGACAATGTTGCCGTCGCTCAACAGCCCTTGGATCCGTTCCGTAGAAATCGACTGGATACGTGCTTTACTGAAGCTGTTATCAGTCTTCATCCCAATCTGACCGCCGGTCAGACTGACTGCTTTGGCTCCGAGTGCATGGATTGCCATAGCAACCAGAGCGACACTGACCTGCTCTCCCGTACTGAGCAACATATCCATTTCACGGGCGGGCGGGTGATCACAGATTTCCCCAGCCAATCCCAGCAGCGCATCGGTATTTTTCCCCATCGCGCTAACCACCATCACGACCTCATGCCCCTGCCTTTGAGCGCGAATCGCCTTTCGGGCCGCGGCCTGAATCTTCTCGACGTCCGCAACACTTGTGCCACCAAATTTCTGAACGATCAAAGACATGAGACTTAAGCTACTGCAATCCAGTGGTAAATCGGTAAGGGTAAAAACAACAAGGTGCCGTTGCCAAAAACGGCCAAGTCTCCGGCAGGAGCCGTGACTTGGCTTTGGCGTTCCCAACAGCTGATTGCTGTGAAGCTGACAGCTATCGAGAGAGGCGTGGTGTCACCGGCATGACGTCGATGCACCATCCAATCCATTCATTTCAGCTGGCCCGAATAAACTCTTCCATCAGATCCCAGCCTTGATCAAATCTGCGGCCGCTCGCCTGTGCAGCTACTTCATCGTATTGGTTCTGGCCGTCAGCCTGCACGCCAGCACCTGCTAGTACCAGTGGAACCATGCCATGGCTGTGCTTTTTGGTGCCACACGGTGTCGGATGATCCGGCGTGATCAGGATACGATACTCTCCCTGGTGCTCAAGTGCGTTTACCAATGGCGCCACAATGTGCTGG
>JAPOKD010000255.1 GCA_029977825.1 Planctomycetota bacterium
GACTCATTGAACCGTTGCGTGCCGTAGACAGCGCAACAGATGTCCAACCCGCCGCCATCGCCAACTCCCCAAACTGGGAAAGTGCGGCTGCACCACGATAGTGATTGTGATCATCCGTCCACGCCACCGAATACCATAGCCCGGAAAGAAAAGGCTCAATTTCACCCCATTGCTTTTTCTCATTCAGGTCTTTGCAGACCCGTTGGATCAACTGCTCGTATCCCTGACGTGTGGGGTAGTCGCCTAACGGCATATTTTCGCGAAACAGACTCAATACCTGGCGACGCATCGAGTCATTCCAGTTTGGCAGCGCAGCAACCGGGTGAAGCCCGACAACAGCCACGGGTTGAGGCCAGGCCGCCGCCCGTTTCAGAACAGCATTGAACGCTGCTTCAACTGCCCGAGGTGCCGCGTCCTTGGGCAACTCCAGTAACTCCCGACTGATGTGCTCCGGTTGTGCCTGCGCGATCGCCGGGGTCGCCGCTGACATACCGAAGTGGTTACTGTCCGCGACTGAATTGTGATAGGACGAATCCAACTTGAGGTAAGCAGCAGAATTGACCAACTGCCCGATCAATGCGATGGCATCAGCCTGCTTCGGGTCGACCGTATGGAGCCACATTCCGAAGATAACCGGATCAATGCTACCCGCTTGCGCCTGCTTCGCGATCAAACCCTGCAGATGCGCGATCAGGTCTGGCACAGATTCCTGGACAGGCCTCCGATGGTATCGAAACTGATTGCTGTAAACCTCTCCTTCCCAGAGCATTGAGCCACTCTTCTTGTCGCCGAAACGAGCTTTACTCAAGGCTCGCTTCAGCAGTTCTTCTCGTTCACCGGCGTTGTCAGCCACCAGTGTCTTGATCATCCGGGACAGATCCGCATCAGGTGCGTGTGTGAACAAATCGTCCCAAAGCAATAAAGCTCCGGGGATCGTTGGTGCATTACTGACAAGATCCCGATACAGAAGATTGAAAGCTGTGATCCGGCTTTCGCTGTCAGCCTGCTTGTCAACCTTCCGCTTGATTTGCTGATACCGTGCATCAAGGTTGGCATATTTTTTTATCGGCACGTCATGATCAACATCCCGTTCGAACATGCCACTGTGCCACACACCATGAGTCAGCATCTTGAGATCATTAAAACGCCACATTTCTGACTGCATCATCTGATCAGCCACGGCGCTGTATTTGCGTTCTGGTCTTGCCCAAGCGCGAACCATGGCTGCCTGAGCGTGTGGATTACGAACCAGTTGTGGTGCAAGTTTTCTGGCTTCCTCGACCGTGATCGTCTTGTCAAACAACGGCACGTTGCTTGCTGTCAGGGAATTCAGCATGCCCGGATAATCGAGGACGGCTTTACGGATCGCCTCGGGTGCAAACTTCACCCGATTTTGCGCAATCTCAAAAGCGAGCAGATCGTCCCGTTTATCCGCCGAGATCCTCGGGAGCACAGCGAGCAACTGCGCCAGTTTCCGCTCACCATCAACACTGAAACGTTTTGCACAATTACCCGAGTGTCCGTGATCGTACTCGACGCCCCAACCCTGAGCGACCAGAAAGGCCCCGCGATCCGGATCAATCTTCAACAACCCGGCGGCCGCGGCCAGCGGAACATCCGTCAGCTTCGGATCAGCCGGTGCATTTGCGTCTCGAAGTCTGTCAAGTTGCTGGTTGTACGGCATGACAGTGGCGACCCACCTCAGCCGTGCCTTGTACCCAGCCAAAGCGTTCGCTGCCGATAACCGCATGGCCGCCTCATACGCTTCCGGAGATTCTTTTTTGTATCCTTCGTACTGTGTGCATAGCCATTCAAAGTCGTTCGTAACGCGAGATCTGTCTGTCGTCTGGTCATTCACCATCGCAGCCAACCGGTCGCACATGGCGATCAGATCCCGACGCTTGGTCGCCTGATCCAGAAACCAGCGATCAAATCTTTTGGCGGTTCCCAACGAACGCAAGCGATTCCCATCGCGCCGCATGAACAGGTAGGCGGCATTCTCATCGCCAATGGAATTGATCAAGAGTCGATAGGTTGCATCGACAGCGATACCTGCCATCTTTGCATCCACATTCTTGGCTTGTAGCAAACGTTGATAAAATCCAACTGCCGTCTGCCACTGTCCGGAGAACTCCGCCGCCCTTGCGGCATGGAACATCGCCTGCTGTGTTTGCAGATGATTACGATTCAGCCATGACTGAACAGCCGCTGTGGCCTCGGCCGACCGATGTTCAGCGATCCCGGATGCGAGAATTTGGGTGACAATGGCTTCTGTCTGAGTGGCATTTGGTTTCTTGAATGCTGTCAGCTGATCATCAAGCTTTGACGCAGAAGCATTTGACACCAACGCCAGCAGAACCAGCAGCCAGGACATTGCTGATCGAAGCAACCAACCATCGCGGATTGACATAATTTGTTGATTCATCTTTTTGGCCTACTCCTGTCCTTCCTGCAACCGTTCAATTTCCAATTTGCGATCAAGTTGCAGCATGCTGTCGGTAGAGAGTTCAGCTCGCGCGTAGGCAGCCCATTTACTTTCGGGAAAATCGTACGTAATGCGTTTAAACAAAGCATAAGTCTGCAATTGCTCACCAAGCGATTGGTGGCATTTTCCAGCCCAATACATTGCCTCGGATCGCAATGTGGGACCATCGTAGGATTCTTCATTCACCACATTCAATAATGCCTTGATCGCATCTGTAAGCCGCTCGGCACGCATGTAAATTTGCCCAGCCCTGAGCCCTGCTTTTCCTGCCAAATCATGATTTGGAAAGCGGGTTTGCAGACGCTCAAAGATCTGACCGGCTTTGACGTACTCGATCTGGGAGAGTTTTTTCAGTGCCGCGGCTTCATGCTCGGCATCTTTGTCATCGGGATCCGCTTCCGATTTGGCAAGCAGTGGGGCTGCCTCACGCTCAAAACTCAATGCCTTACGCTGAAAATGCGTTCCCAAGCGAGCCATCGCCGTTGCCAGATGCTCGGACTCCGGGTACTTGTAAGCGAGTTTTACAAATTCCTGGGCAGCAATTTCCGGCTCCTTCAAAGCCTCATAGATCAAAGCAATTTTAAACTGGGCCTTGGATGCATATTCTGTGTCAGCATAACTGCCAGTGACGGTCATGAAGCGAACCAATGCGGCCTGGTACCGCCGCCGCTGCAATTCGGCGTCCTTGGTGCCCTCTGCATCTTCCTGCGTCAGCCCACCCAGTAAATACTCCGCATGAGCACGGGTTTCGGGGTCGGTAAATTGATTGACGGCATTCTCCAACAACTGTTTCGCGCGATTGAATTCACGGGCAGCCTGCTCCGGTGCACCTGTCTTCCGATGTCTTCTGGCAAGTTCCAGATAACTTTCGGCCATCGCAAACTGGGTCTGCATGGCTGTATCGGAATCTTCGTAGCGTTTCGAGAACGGTGCAATCGATCCATCTGCGCCTTTACCAATCGTGACAAACTGAACCGGGGTCTTCTCTCCCGATGCATCGGTATAACGCACACCAACTGCATCGCCGTAAACCACGGGGAATCCGGAGCGGCGAACATCGTAAACAGTGGAGCCATCGGGGCCATCATCGTTATCATCCGATGCATAAGTCAGCTGATAAGACCCTTTGAAAATGCCTGTGTGGATTCCGGTTTCTCGAAGCAGAACATGATGCTTCTGTCCTGATTTAGACGCCATGTAGCAATGCACACTGTCCGGGCCATCAGTCGTGTCAGCAGCCAAATCAATTGCACGTAAATGAACCCTTTCACCGACAAATGCCTCAACCAGTGGATTTCGGTAGCTTTCATCCATCATGTCCAGCATCGGGTGGGTGATGACTTTGGCTGAGGTGGTTGACCACTTGGTTTTCCCACTCTCATCCTGATACCGCACACCAATGTGTATCCGTTCGCCGCTGCGCACCGTCAGGCCATATTGCCGTGGCAGTTGGAGTTCACGAACCTGCTCAGGATCGGCATGGCTGTATTTGGGTAATTCACCGGCAACGAGTGGAATCGAAACACGAAAGCGGCCCGAGTCAACATAGTGCTTGATGCGTTCCATCTCGGAACGAGCCGATGACAGGCCTGTTCCCCCGGTAGAGACGACCCGGTAACCGGCGCGAAGCATTCCGGGCAGGTTTCGAGGCCTCTCACCCAAGGGTGCAAGGATTCGCAGCGTACCGGGAACATCAACGTCAAAGGACTGATCCATTGTTCCGGCAATGTCTCTTCCAGTATCAGTCTGAACAAAAACATCGATCGTGGAAGTGGTTCCCAAGGCGAGATGCGGAGCAATCACATCAATCAAAGCCAAACGGCCATGCACCACTTCGATGCCGGTTTCCGGAGCATTGGTTTGATCAACAAACGTACGTTGGATGTCATAGCGTGAACGAATCCGTTCCATAATCGCCTGCTCTCGAGCAGTGGCTCTTCGTCCTTCAAGTTCCGGTTCGAAATCGACATGCAATTCCTCTGCCGGACCTGCATCATCGGTTTCGCAACGAGTGACTGACATATGAGCCACTTCGATCACGGGTTCCTGGAACTGCGCATGCTGACTGATGGCTTGCCTTTCAACGGGAATTCCCGAACTGGAATTTTCTGCATCCAGATACATGGCTTTGAGCGTGCCACCCACGGGAACATAAATTTCATTTTCTTTCGTCTCCTTTTTGGTAACCGGAGTCACAAAGGTACGAAAAGTCCCGGTCGAAGGTCCTGTTTCCTGTGCGACGAATTCTAGCTCGATACCCTCGCCGTCCACAGCTTTCCAACGGACTGCATCGCGATCAACTGAGATGTCCATGTCAGCATCACGGATCACTACTGGGAAGGCTTTGCCATGTTGGAAACGAATCAGCCGCTCATAGTAGGGCATCTTTTTTCTGTGTCTCGAGCTGAAGCGTGGTTCAATGTCGGCAAAATCAATTCGGCCATCGCTGAAGGACACATTCAAAAAACGTTCATGCCTCTGTTTCCCTTTTGTCACATAGCGGTCGTCCATGTAGCGAATGGTGACCTTGTCACCAGACAGGATTTCAAGCGTATTGTTCTTCCGCAAGTCGGCGAAATCACGTGGTACTGGCAACAAGGTCTGATCTTCGGATGACGTCAGCTTCAACCGATTGAGCGAGGGAACAGGCCCCTCATGACCGATGAATGAGAGCCTCAGCAAACGGGCTCGTGAACCAGGCGCGAACTTGACCGTGAATGTCTTCCGATCTTCACCCGTTACCATCGCTGCCGGAGGATTGCGATGTTCCAGGACACCTGCAGGAAATGTCTCTGGATCAAAAAAGCTGTCCGGGCAATCAACCATAGTCTCAGCGCCATCAACATTCGTCTGAAGCACTGTCTTGCGACCGAATCCAAAGGTTGTCTGCACCCAACCGATACCCCATATTTCAAATCGATGCACGCCAGCTCTCAAGTTGATAACGCCCTCGAGTTTCCCCCCGCTGGGCTGGACAACTTCGTCCTCTGGTTCAGCCGCTTGCGTGATGGGCCGTCCATCCACCGCGAGCAGGAATTTTGGCGGCGATATCAGAGATGGATGGGTATCTTTTGGCACCTCATGCCGGCCCAGATCAAGCCGGAAACGTCGGGCCACATCGGTGGGTTCATAAAACCATCCTCGAAAACGATAAACAACGTGCGGGCAGTCATGCTGCCGATGACGTTTCCACTTCAGCGCCGTCGGAATGTCCAACGGCATCGCCTCGGAAGGACCGCTGACATTCCTCGCGATCCCCTGGGGGAATTGCTGTTGGAGCCAATCCCGATCCAGATATTTCTGCAATTCATCAAGGTCGTAAACGGTTGAGCGACCGCCCATCTGATATCGGTCGGTATCATTCATCACGACGACCGAGGGATTCCAGACTTTGGGGACAGCTACTGACGCGGGCAGGCCCTCGGCCTTGGGAATTGGATGGAGATCCAACTTGCTGCTTGCCACCGTTGTCCAGTCACGACCATTCATTCCAGTCTGGACAAGAAAACTGTTCAGGCCGTAGCCGACATCGGTCGCTTGAATTTCCAAAGATCCAAGCGAGGCATTGTCATTCAGATCCACGGTAAAGGAGTGCTCCGTGTTCGGCGCAGGAACGGGTCTCCAAGCCTCGTATGTATTTTTAGGGCTGATGACCATGTTGGGATTTCGGCCAGCTTGGGACGTTGAACCGAACGCCATCGCCTGGGCACGTGAGGTCATCACTGATGCTTCAAACTGGCCCGTGTGTGTGCCCGTTTCGCTCAACAGAATTCGGCCCAGTGAATCTCCACTTGAAGCAATCACTGTGACAGGCAACTGATCGATTTCGGATGTGCGACCACGATCGGCATCAACCACTCGCAAGTGGATCGGGTTGCCGGGCTTCACTCGCGTTTGCAGAGCCCGGTCGCGCGCTGCGGCGGCAGCCTCAGCCTTCAGTGTCGCAATGATTTCCGGGTCCGTGTTCGCAAGATTGGTGATTCCCTTGCTTTCCAAAGCAGCAGTAACCACCTCCATATCAGCCACTCGCTGCTCATTTTCCGTAAGCAGCTTGCGAGCTGACGCCATCAGCATTGCATCTGATGCGACGATGATCGGCCCACCACGATTCTCACCAACGTTGGTGACTTTCGCCCGAAAATTTTCAGAGTAGGCATAAAAGATCTCATCATCACCCACGACCTGCAGCGTTCGATCTCCCGGAACTGGTTTACCAAGCGTTGTTCTCACATCACCGCGATACTTCGTTTTCTGGTCGCCGAATTGCCTCAGCAACAGGTATTCCTTGTCGCCTGAGGTCGCCCAGACGACAACTTCGATTTCACTACCACCACTGGAAACTGCAAGCGTCGGATCGTTAAGAGTGACCTTGAGTACTTCACCGGGCACCAGAGTTCTCTGATTGCTGACTGTTCCCAACTCGACCTCGGTCGCCTCAATCAGTCGCTTCAGTTTGAGCTGGACACGACCGCGTAAGATCGTAGCATCCGAATGCGTCGGATCACGTTCCAGCACTTTCGCAATTTCCTCCGCAGCGTCCTCATACTCCTCCATGTCGTAATAGACCTCAGCTCGGGCATGATGAGCAGCAGTAATCAGCTGGGGGACTTTTTGTGAATCAAGTTCTGCCAAAGTCGCCAAAGCGGCGTCGAAATCCTTTGTAAAGCGTTCGACTCTGACACGCCTGAGGGTAGCTGTGTGACGGGAAAAAATGCTGGCGTAATCTTCACTATTCTGAATTGCTGCATAGATTTGATGCGCTTCCGGCAGCATTCCCCTCTGCATGGCGATGTCACCATATCCAAGATCCAATGTCAGTTTCTGTTCAAGTGAAAAAGCCGTTGTTGATTCCTGAGACCACTGCCTGAGGGCTTTGACCAACGCTTCCTGTTGCAACTCATCACGCCTGTCAATCGTTCGCTGAAGCACCCACAGCAGGTACGGCACAGACAATTCACGATACACCTTCAGAAGCTGATCAACGTTCCCGTCGTACAGTTCCAACGCGCTGTCTTCGTTGCCGACCGCAAACTCGGCCTGAGACTTGTATATCGGATACGCTGGATCGGTGGCAGGAACTGGGACTTCGATCAATCCCATCCGCAAGGC
>JAPOKD010000233.1 GCA_029977825.1 Planctomycetota bacterium
GCGACTGCCCAGAAGCAACCAGTGGTGAGTAGAAGTGGAATCGGCCTTTGGACCGGGCCATCTGCACGGCTGTCTTGACCTGACGGATCTTTTCTACGGATCATGCCAAGTTTTTGTCTTGCAGACAACGTGTCAGGCGGCGGTTTGGCTTGCGGGATAGTTAACGAACAGGAACGTTTTCCGAATCATGAAAGAGCTGCCCAAGTTGATGTGGTTTGCGTTGAAGGAAAATCAAAATGGATTGCGGTAATGCAGATTCCGAACCGAACAACGGGGATGAGACGGCGTCTGAAAACCCTGCAGCAAGTGATGGCCAGTTCCGCGATCAAGGGCTGGCAGATGATCTGATCAACTGCCTGCGAGGCTGTTGCATGGGGGCAGCTGATGCCGTGCCCGGGGTCAGTGGAGGAACCATTGCCTTGATCATGGGGCATTATCAGCGTTTGATCGCTGCAATCAGTCACTTTGATGTTTCCCTGCTGGGGATGCTTCGCAGGCGGCAGGTGGCACTCGCCTACGGACACGTCGATGGTCGTTTTCTGACCATGCTCGCCGTGGGAATTGTGATTGGTGTGGTCACATTTCTGCGTTTGATGGGTTGGTTGCTAGACAATCGTCTGCCCGAGACTTTGTCGGTGTTTTTAGGCTTGTTGCTGGCAAGTGTGTGGATTGTCCAGGCTCACGTCGAACGCTGGACTGTGGTTCGAATGCTTTGGTTTCTTGGTGGTGCCGCAGTTGCCATACTCATTTCCCGTTTGCCTGCAGGCGAGGGGAATGGCAGCCTACTATTTCTTTTTGGTACCGCAGCAATTGCAATTTGTGCCATGATTCTGCCTGGTATCAGTGGCGCGCTTGTCCTTGTGATGTTTGGCTCCTATCACATGGTTACGGGACTGATCAAAGATTTCTTGAGGCTGAATATTACGATAGGGGGCTTCTTGCAGTTGGTCTCTTTTGGCTGCGGTTGTGTTTTCGGGTTGCTCGCCTTCTCACGACTCTTGAATTGGTTATTGCGGCACTTCCGAAGTACAACCATGGCGGCGTTGATGGGACTGATGGTCGGCAGCATTGTGAAACTTTGGCCGCTTCAACGCCCCACAGAGGAAACTGCGAACCTTGATCTGAAAAATCGATTGATGGAGTACGTTTCGCCCAGTCAGTGGGATGGCAGTCTATGGTCATTGTTGCTGTTGACTATAGGTTCGTTTGTCATCGTGTTGGCCATGGAATGGTATGGCAAGCGACGCGCTGAACAGTTGACCGGAAGATAACGCTGATTGTGCCTGATGAATGTGAAAGGATGACCGTTCGATAGACACGATCATACGCTAGACACGATCATGCGACTGGCTTGAATCGCGGATTGACCTTGTACGCATCAGCCTTGAAAACGTTGAAGAATTGAAAAGAGGCGCCGAAGGAATCTGCATTCCGCCGGCTCCAGTTGCCCAACGTTCCGCGATTGCGTTCTACGATTGTCTTACTGCAAAAAAAAGGAACGCCAGCACTTCGCGCGAGTGCTGACGTTCGGACCCCGTGGATCGATGTTTTGTTTCCAGCACGCAGGAAGTCTGCTGTGAGGAACGGCAACCGTGTCGGGACGGGAGTTGCTCCGTGTGCCCGGACGGTTGTCTTTTTACTTGCTCGCCAGATCCCCATCCCCGTCGTCGTTGGTGACAAACGGATTCATGCGTACGGCTCCTACCGAGTTGACTTGAACCTCTGCCTCCACGGGAGCGGTTGTTTCGGGGACGATGACGTTGCCCGGGTGCTCCAAGCAAGGGTTGCACCGCATATCGCCCCGAGGAGCGGGCCCCGGCGTGGGAACTCGTGGTTGTTGAAACTGCACACGCAATCGACTCTGGTAGTTATCTCCTGCTTGAACCATCGGCGGTGATGCAAAGGGACTCAGACCGTAGGGTCGAGCGTGCCGAGTTCCATAGTACACTGGTGGATTGAGTGCGAAATACGGCGGTGTTTTCAGGGAAGTGCCGTAGTTGGCACCATAGGGCTGGTAGAATCCGAACGGCAGAAAGCCATAGGGTCCGGGGTTCTGAGCCGCAGCAGTGCTGGGGGCACAGAAATACGCCAAAGCCAACAGGCAACAAGGAGCCAATAACCGCTTCATCGAATACCTCTATCGGACACGTTGAACAGGAATGTGCATCATGTGATGCGGGACCTCATGTACTGCATTCCAATGTGCTCCACCTGCGTGGATGACCCACTCGGGCGACGGTTTGGAAAGCACCCCCGTACCTTCCACTAAGAACGCTAATTGGTGCCCCTGACTCCTTCAACCATTAAAATCAAAAAATGTGTTGCTTTCCTCATAACCGTTGCAATCAGCCAACTTGGAAAACGCGAAATTGAAAATAGCCTGCATCATTCATTCGCTCGATGGCGGTGGAGCCGAACGCGTGATGGCCTCTTTGGCCTCGCGTTTGTCGCAGCGTTCCCATGAAGTCACGCTGGTCACGCTGGGAGACGGTGCGGGAGATCGCCATGAGGTGGACACGTCGGTGCAGCGTCGACGCTTGAACTTGCTGTTTCAGCAGAAAAGTTGGTTGGGAAAGGTTTCTGGGAACCGCCGTCGGATCGTCGAGTTGCGGAATGCGTTATCCGGGATTTCCCCAGATGTGGTTCTTTCCTTCTGCGATCGCACCAATATTTTGGCGGGATTCTCCTGTCCCAAAGGAGTGCCTTTGGTGCTCAGTGAACGCAGTGATCCTTCGCAGCAGACCCTGGGACGCGTCTGGGAGTGGCTGCGCGACAGATCCTACTGTCGTGCTGATCATCTGATTGCTCTGTCGGAAACCTCGGCTCAGCATCTCCAACGCAGATTCTCGGTTCCGTTAACTGTGATTCCATCCGCAGTCGACATGCCGCCGGTCCGATCTGATCGAACAACCGCACAGGCAAACCAACTTGTGATTGGCATTGGCAGACTGGAGCCTGAAAAAGGCTTTGATCGATTAATCCACGCGTTCGCGCAAGCTGACTATGAATCGTCGAACTGGCGTTTGCGAATTCTCGGTGAAGGATCCTGCCGTGAGGCTCTGCAAGAACTGGCTCAACAGTTGGGATTGCAAGACCGTGTTGAATTGCCTGGTTGGGTGCGTCCAGTTTGGAATGAGCTCGCCGCTGCTACGATGTTCGTTTTGCCAAGCCGCTACGAGGGATTTCCGTCTGCACTTCTTGAGGCGATGGTGGTTGGGGTTCCTTCGATCGCGGTTGATTGTGAAAGTGGCCCAAGAGCGATTCTTGCCGAACCGCACTGCCAGGCTGAAGTCGCGTCTCAATCTCACGGTGGAACAACGCCTCATGGTGGATCAGCACCTGTTGCTGCCACGGAATTCACACAGGACCATGTGCCCGGGGGTTTGCTGGTACCGAATGATACCGCGTCCATGGCTGATGCCATGCGTGGATTCATGGCAGATTGGCAAACACGTGAACGAACGGGTAGGCAGGGCATCGAAGTGGCTGAGCGTTTCAGTTGGCAGAAATTAGTCGACCGATATGAAGCCGTTTTGGCTCAGGTAGTGAAAAATACCAGCTGACTTGGTTTCTTTGCTCGCGATGCGTCTACGTCCATCGTCGTCAATCATTCATCGCCGCTTGCCCGTACTTGAACCCTCAACAGAGAAGTCTCAGCGAAGAAGCCGGCTTGGTGGCGTGGGATCAGGCGATGAGGTCGCAAGCCTTGCCTCATGGAAGGTGCTCAGATTTTCAGCTTCTGCTTGTGTTGACGCCGTGGAATCTTCGGGGCAAGCATTCAGCAAAACCGCGGCCGCGCATAAGCAAGCAGATTCTCCTCGGGAAAAAGGAGAATGCGATTCGCTATTTACTCGCGCTCGCGTCCGTGAATTGTGAAAGGACGCGGCGCAAAGATTTGATGGTGGATCAATCCGAAACTGATCCAACGCTGTCATGCAGCAAACCAGGGTAAGGGCAGGGTGTGTCAGTGGTGTTCCTGATACAACCAGCTCCCCTTACAGCATGCCACCGTGCGTGCGAGTGACAGTCATATGACTTGGCTGGTCCATGAACCAGAATCGCTCCCATTCATCGACGACTGCCCGGAGATCTTCCGATGTGTAAAGCAGTTGTTGCACGCGTCGCTCGGGTCGGGCCGAGTAGATCGGCAAGAAGCAGCCGACGGATGTCGTGAAGCAGGCGGCGAGAAGGGTGAGTTGCATGAGACGTCGCATCAAGCGTTCCTCCGTGAACGATTTGCAGTCGTTTGATCAGGCGTTGGGCCTGCTCAGGGTTGATCGGTGTCCCAGCGACCTTGGGGGCTGCTGGGTGGCGGTGGTTCCGAAGGAGTCGCCGCCGGTGGTTCTAACGTTGTGCCGTCGTCCAAGCCCTGTTGTCGCCGAGCTTCGGCTTCATCAAGTTCTCGAACTCTTGCCTCCATATTCTTCCCAGGTTTAAAGGTCACGACATGCTTTCGTGGTACTTCAACCTGCTCTCCAGTCCGTGGGTTGCGAGCTTTTCTTGCCGCCCGGGGTTTTACCTCAAACACGCCGAAGTTGCGTAGTTCAATTCGTCCGTCCCGAACAAGGCATTCAATAATCGCATCAAACGTCCTCTGGACGACCTCCTTCGTCTGCTGCTGAGTCAGTTTTTCGACCTCTTCCGAGATCGTTCTCACGATGTCTTTCTTGGTCACTCTGACTCCCTGCTCCGGTCTGAAGTTCGCTTTGCGATCGTTGTAAACCCTTGCACACTTTTGACTTAACACTGTGAAAAGTCTAGTGTCTTTAGCTCGGGAGTCAAGATCGCTGAGCAACATCCGCAGATGGGAACTGCAGCCGAAGGCGGTCGTCTATAGATATCGGCACTCTTCGCCGACAACTTTGGAACAATCGGTATATTCGGAACATACCAAGTGTTAAGGCTGCCCCGAAAACTCTCTTTAACTGGGGTTTTTCAGCTATTTTCCCCAGATTGAACTCCAGAAAAAAAATCAGCAGCGGAGCTCACAAACAGTGGTTTCCTGCTGCTTTGTCAACAATTCTGCGTTTTGTGAGCAACAGGGATACGATCAGCGTCGAGCTCGCGGCTAGCCGCTCGGGGGCATTAGCCAACCGCGGACGATGAACCCCACAATCGCGCCAATCAGCAGGCTAGCGGGGACAGCGATGGCAAGTGAAATTGCGATCGCCAAGGTTGAGCTTGCTCTGGCAGTTGGCTGCAGTGACCAGTCTTCCGGAAGCGGCGGGATCGTGGAGAGCGAATCCGAGTGTCTTTCGGGCGAAAGCGGATTTCCCGACCCGTGACCCGACTGGTTGAGTTCAGCTGCCTCTGGCGTTTCCCGTATTTGCGATGGTTCCTTGGGAGGCGGCGGCGGTGTCCAGGCTTTGCGATCGATGGGCACGTCCACAATCTCAGTCGGGCTGTTGGCCCAGGGTTCAAGTCTTTCAGCGACTTCATTCCCCGTTTGGATGCGACGAGCAGGATCTTTTTCCATCATGTCGGCGATCACGTCCACGAATTCCTCGGACAGATCCGGGGCAAATTTTCGTGGGTGCCAAGGGGTTTGTTCACAGTGCCGACGACATTTGGAGCGTGAGTCCCCGCCGGGGAATGGGACTTTCCCCGTGACCGCATAATAAAGCGTGCAGCCTAGCGAATAGATATCGCTCAAAGGCCCGACTGATTTTGGAGTTTGAATTTGTTCGGGGGACAGGTAATCAGCCGTGCCGACAATCTTTCCCGCTCTGGGATCGTTCTCGGGACTCATGCTCCAGGTCGCCAGTCCGATGTCGGAGACTTTGGCGTGTCCCTCGGGGGTCACCAGGATATTACCGGGCTTCACATCCCGGTGCACCATCCCGAGTTCATGCGCATATTGAAGTCCCTGTGCCGCTTGCGAAACGATAACAGCAGCATCGTTCATTGACAGCGGGCCATTGTTACGGATCAAACGCCGCAGATCGTGCCCAGGCACAAACTCGGTGACCAGATAATGCACATTGCCATCCTGTCCTGCATCGAAAGCCCGGACCAGAAAAGGATTGTCCAATCCAGCTTGCAGGCGGATCTCGTGCATGAAGCTTGCACGGGATTCAGGTGTTGATTTATCGAGCGGCAAGACTTTGACGGCACATTCCCGACCCATGACACGGTGCACGCCTTTGAAGACATGGCCCATGCCTCCTTGCCCTATACCATCCGTGATCAGATAGCCACCGAGTGTGAACTTGGTGTGTCCCACATTCAACTGTTGAGCCTGATATTCGGTGATCAATCCACTCTTGACGAGCGCAGAAGCTACGACGTTTTGGTCGTCGCTGCCCGCAGCCTCGACCAGCTCTTCGTATTTGCGCTCACTTACCAGTCCGCTGACAATCGCGGCTTGCTTGAAGGAAAGTTTGGGCTGGGGTTCGCTTATCGACATTGTCTCAGCGTATCAGAAAACGGCTTCTGTCCAAACGGTTTCGAGCTGTTAGCGGCCCGCTGCCGGCTCAAGGATTTTGCTTTGACTACGGGTTTGCGGAAAATAAAACCAGGATCTCGCTGCTGGCGTGACTCTGCATCGTTAATGAGACAAGATCGCCTTTGCACGTCAGCGGCGATAAGTTGGATGAACGATGACCCTCGCCATTTTCTTCCTTCGCTTCTGGACTTTCAGCGTTTTCGGAGGGCTGCTTGCTGGCAAGGATTTCCTCCAGCGACTCCTCCAGACTGCCGGTTATCATGTATGCCGCTGTTACGTCTCTGAGAAAACGCAGTGACGCTTTGCACTGTTGTGGCTTGGTCTGAACCAATCTGATCACGGCGTACAGTCGACCGTCTTCGGACCGATCAACCTTCAACTGTGAAATGAGCAGATCACGAGGTGACGCGTGAAGCAGCCAGCCAATCGTCGCCGCGTTTTCTGACCCCCGAACGGCAATCTGCTCTGGGCCGGTTAACAGTTCCCGCGCAGCATTGACTGGGTTCGGGACGTCCATCCCATAGCTAACGCTGAAGGCGGCCTCGGTGTCACCCGGCACCGCAATGAGAGTGTCCAGAAATCGATTTCCAACTCGCCGGTGGAATGCTGTACCGTTGCTGCAGATCAGTGTTTGCCGCTCGGCTTCGTCCAACAGCACGCCCAGCGGAGAAACCAGACGCCGTGAGCTTGATCGGTGTACCTTGTCCCGAATCAGAGATCGGCAGAGTGATGACTCGTCTGCTACAGCAGCCCGTAGCGCATAGTAGTTCTCCCACGGTTCCCCTTGCACTTCGTGAACCACGTCGATCTTGCCCTCGACCATCAGCGTTCGAGATCCACGGGCAAGTGAATAACGCAGAGTGAAGTTGGCGAGAGTTGCTTCGCTGCTGCTGTCGATGAGTTCCCCGCTGGTTTCAAGCGTTCCCGTTGCTGTGTTGGTATTGATGATGCGATGTCCCGTGCACCGCATCCGGGTTTCTTCTCCGGGTGTGCTTTTTCTGGAATCAGAAGGCAGTGGGCTGCAGCGGACCAGACGCATGGAAAAACGATTGCCCCTTGCTCCACCGCTGTAGACACCGGCGATGCCACCATTTTCAGCGCTAATCGCGATTTCCATGAACTCATTGGCGAGGGTTCGGTCTTCTGCGATTGGCTTGTTACCACCCAGCAGACTCCGTCGAAGCCTTGCCCCGATGCCATCTCCGGACTTGTTTTGGAAATCACTTTGGCGAAGGAGAACGAACCCGCAGCCAGGCACATCAACGGTGGTTTCAGTGACCTTGCCTTCCTTTGATGTGGCAAAGATGTGTTCCGCTTTGGGCGGTGGATTACCTTTCGTGCTGACTCGCGTTCGAAGTCCATTGGAATGTGGATTCAGCAGCAGGATGTCACCATCCTCAGTTTTTTCGTTGATGGTGAAGCCCATGGCCCGAGCCAAATCGATCCCCGCCGTGGGCGACTCCGTATCAGTGGTATCTGTTTTTCCAGACGTCAATCGTGTCATGCCGACCAGTAATTGGCTCTGTTCAGCGATCAGCCTCTGAC
>JAPOKD010000225.1 GCA_029977825.1 Planctomycetota bacterium
ACTGCAATTGCAAACTTGGTATCTGCTCTCCCGCAGTCGGCCCTCGGGAAGCACGCACTCTAACTAGCATCATGCCCTCACTGGGAATCTGGTCTCCCAGTTCAATGATCAAACCCTGCCCCCGTGGCACCACTGCAACATCAGCGAAATCCGCAGGAAAGGAGCCGATTTCTGCAACCGGGCGATGTGCATACTTGGCACCGTAATAAGCCCAACTCGATCTGGCAGTGCGCCCCGTCTCTTTATTTTTAAAGTAGGTGCCACCATGAGGTTGCTTGAAGCCCGCTTTCAGACGCTCTAGTTCCTGTTCGAGCTTGGCAGGATCATCAACGAATTTCTCTCGAGCCTTCTTGAGTTGTTCTTTCTGCTTGGGCCACTCAATCGCTGATGCCTGCTTCATGGAAACGGACCAGTGCAAAGATTGGGGGCGACCGCCTGCAGGCATCGCTCGGCTCAGTGCTTTCCTGGCAATCACTCGATACGTATCAAGTTGCATGCTGGTAATGTGCAACAATTCGGAACTGTTCTGGAAACCATCCTCGGATGCGGCCTCGGGAGGCAGATCTTTGGCAAAATCCCAAGGAAGTGCCAGAAGATCCTGCAAAGCATGGTTGTACTCGTAACGCGTCATCCTGCGAAATGACGATGCACCACGCTCGGCGCGTCGCACCACAGATGCGACCTGGATTTCTCTGGACAGCCATTCCACAATCCGAACGCGATCTGTTGGAGCTAAGGGGGCGGCGTCCGGTGGTGGCATCTCTCCATTGTTCAGGACAGCAAGCACCTCCAACCACCAGCTAATGTCTTTCCCTGTTTGCAGGTTCGGGTCCAGTGTATCGACCCGCAGATTACCCTCCTGATTTTCCGGACCATGGCAATCCAGGCATGCACGCCTGAGCGTAGGCAACACGTCTCGTTCATATTGCTGCAGTCTCGGTTGAGGTGCCTGACTTCCCAAGCGTTTGATCTCACCCGCAACATATCGAGACTGTTTCGCGCCTGCAGCCTTGAGTTCCTCGTAAGAGAACTGCCGATCATCGCTAGTTGCTGGGCCAGTGATACCTGCTGGCTCATCTTCAGCGGCTTGAATCTGGCAAAATGAGAAATTGGTGGCTGCTGTTAATATCGAGAACAAGCAACAAAACACACCAAAACGAATGTTAAAGTTTGGCATATCAAAAATGGTGGGAAACACGCCGATGTGGAAGGCAAGTCTTTGGAATGAAAGTATAGCAGCACAAACACAAGTAGGCGTCGCTGATACCTCCAAGCCTACTATTATTGACTTCAAGCAACTTTTGTCGTCAAAGACGGTTGTGCTCCGGTCATCCCGTCCGACATACGGGTACACTGTTAGCTATCTCGTCACGATCACAACACCACGTGGAGCCCCTCTGGATGATCTCATTCCGCCTCCTGCTGTCCACCTTCATGCTGCTGTTGTCCTCCGCTGCTAGCGGGCAGCTTCCCAGCGCGATTCCGGAAACACCCCCCGCCCTTTCATTTGATCAGGCCCCCAACACCAGCAGTGAGAATGCAGTATTCGCATCAGGATTGCAGGGTGGACTCGTGGTCCAACTGGGAAGCAGCAATGTAGCGACCGCAACAGAGCTCAGTAAAACCGGACGTTATCTGTTCCACATTCTGGATACAGATGCAGAGAAGATCAGGGCAGCACAAAATCAGATCCATAAAGATGGCCACTATGGCCTATCGTGGGCAGAGCAGACAACGAATCCAAATCGACTTCCTTACGCCGAGAACATGGTCAACCTGATCGTCATTCAGGACTACAGCATTCCTTTACCCGAACTGCTGAGAGTTTTGACACCCGGGGGCGCGATTGTCGCAGCCAATCCCAAGCTAATGCCAACCAGGGCTTTGTCTCATCCTGAAATCGACACACCAAGCAAACGCGGGAAATTTCTTGTTGCTGCAAAGCGTTGGCCAATGGAAATGGACGTCTGGTCACACCCTAGACATGCAGCTGATGGGAATGCTGTGTCGAGTGATACTCTGGTAGGTCCCCCGGAGCGAGTTCGCTGGATCGCAGCCGCGACGTCGGAAGTGGAAGGCATGGTGACAGCTGGTGGACGAAATTTCTATGGCGGGATTTTAGCGCGTGACAGTTTCAATGGTCTGCGTCTTTGGCATCGCGACCTTGCCAGAAGTGACGAAAACAACCCCGCCAACTTCGTCTTACCCCGGCTACCCAGCAATGGCTCGCGCCCCATCGCGTCACAGCAACACCTGTTTGCATTAGTCAAGGGACGGCCCGTCACGCTTGATGCGGCAACCGGCGAAGTCATCGCAGAATGGAGCGACATGACTTCGGTAACAAACCTGCTACATGTGGGAAACCGGGTCATCGCGACGGACGCAAACACGGTCCGGTCTATCGACCCAACCACGGGAAAAGAGTTCTGGCAGGTAAACGTGGCAGAACCACGCAACATCGTCACCGACGGGAAAACGGTTGCGTTGATCGCTGGCCGGGTCAAGCGAGGCGAGAAAGCTGTCGCCATGGCACTTGAAGCTGATACAGGCGACATGCGATGGAAACGTAACGACTACACATGGCTGACTCTGACAACCCGAACCGTTTTAGCCAAAGGCCAGTTGGTATTCGAAGTTTCCACACTCAACGACCATGATGCTGGCAACGGCATTCATGTGGTTAACGCGACAAGTGGTGAGCCACAATGGTCCAAAGAATTTCCGCCAGGCATGAATCACGCACGTCAGGCACGTGCCATGTTCCTGGAAGATGACTTGTGGATTCTGCATGGTGGCAAGATCAATACGGCGGATAAGGACAAACGCGAGAGAAGCCCCACCGAAGTCTCAGCACTCGATCCGCAAACGGGTGAGGTTCGAAGAACCTACCCTGCTGGCATGGCACACTGTTTTCCTCCGGTTTGCACACCCAACTATGTGTTCGCAGGCGAACTGGACATGACCGACCTGAATTCAGGAGAAGTCGTCGCCAATCGCATCACCAAGGCCAACTGCTCGCGTGAAAGCGGCTGGATCCCCGCCAATGGCCTGGTCTACACAACACCTAAGCACTGCACATGCTGGCCCATGCTACGTGGCTTTGTCGCGATGGCGCCAGCACCACTGACACCCACCAATGGCCTGAGCGTGGCGAGTCTGCCACTCGACGAACTTGAATTCCCCCTTGAACTGGGGCCTGCCAAATCGGATCCCAATGCCGCTAGGACCGAACCTGATGATTGGCCTTTGTATCGCAGTGATCGATGGCGTAGTGCAAGTAGTTCTGGGTCCGGTCCTGCCTCGCTCAAGAAACGCTGGGCAACTGAACTGCAGAAAGAGATCGCCCAAGGCAAAAAGATAACGGGTCCGATTTTACACGACTGGGCAGAGAACCCGATCATCAAGGGGCCGTTGAGCGCCCCCACCGTCGCTGGTGGAACAGCCTATGTGATGCGTCCCAATGCACATGAACTGGTTGCCATGAGCACTGAAACGGGTGAGGTTCGCTGGCGGTTCACCGCAAACGGCCGACTGGACACACCACCGGCAATCTACCGCGACCTGTGCCTGTTTGGAACAGCGACAGGCTGGGTCTACGCGCTTCACGCGGACGACGGCAAATTAGTGTGGCGAATGCGGGCGGCTCCGTCTGATGAACGCATCGTCGCCTACGGTCAAGTGGAATCACCATGGCCAGTTCCGGGAGCCATTCTGGTGGTTGATGACATCGCCTACTTCGCAGCAGGGCGACAGCCACTGGCTGATGGCGGCATTCTTGTTTTCGCAGTCAACCCACACACGGGCGAGCGACATTGGGTGCAACGCATCAACAGTGTTCCCCAAAAAGGTTTCTACGAAAACTCAGGACTTGAATTTGATCCCTTTGATATCCTTCATGCCGAGGGAGATGGAATCGCAATGTCCCGTTGGATCATCTCGGGCGACGGAAAAAAAGTCGACGTTGACAAGTGGAATGCCTTTGCAAAGCTGAATACCGGGGCTGGCGAAGTATGGATACCCCGCGGAAGCTGGACCTATGGAGCAAGACATCAGGATCGCTTTCGCGGCGAAGCAGAAAGAAGACCTCTGACTGTTTTTCGCGATAAGAATGTGTTCAGCTCGCTTGATGGAAACACCAACGTTTTCCGTCGTGAATTCAACCTTGCTGAGGGTGACGAGTTCAACAGCAAGTGGATCACCGGTTGGGAAGCCGTCAGAACAGCCAAGTCAGGTGGAAAACCCTACCGAAACCATCGCATCGCGAAGAGTGCCATGTGGACCAAGGATCCATTTGCCACCGAAGATGAAGTCAAGGAAGATCCCAAGTACGGCACTCAGCTACATAATGAAATCCACGCCATGGCACTCGCGTCAAATGACAGACTCTATGTCGTACACCGCGATGGTCGCCTCAAGGTGGTGTCGACTGAAACCGGTTATGTGATCGATGAAACCACCGTCCCAGCCCCAGCATGGGATGGACTTGCTATCGCTGAGGGCCGCCTGTACCTCACGACCAACACCGGTGAATTGATATGCTTGGGACAGGAGTAAAACACTCGTTGAAAGCCACCAGCCTGATATCACGACCTTTCTTGTCAGCCCCGCCCTCAAGCCTTACAAGATTTTCACCGTGAAGAAATTAGAACGACTGACGGATCGCACTTGGCCGCTTCCTCAATCTCCGTGGATCATGCGCATGACATGGTCAGAACTGTTGTTCGCTCACTGGGCTGTCGAATCGGATCTGGTTCGCAAGCATTTGCCGACCGGACTTGAACTGGACACATACCAGGGATCGGCATGGGTCGGAGTCGTGCCATTTCTCATGTCTGATGTTGCCCCGCGTTGCTGCCCTGCAGTCCCGGGTCTCAGCAAATTTCTTGAACTCAATGTCAGAACCTATGTCACCAGAGACAACAAACCCGGCGTTTGGTTCTTTTCCCTTGACGCAGAAAGCATGCTTGCTGTCCGTGCTGCCAGAGCAACTTTCAACCTTCCGTACATGGACGCCAACATGTCGTTACACCAAGCGGATAGCGGTGCAACCATACAATACGAATCCCAGCGAACCCATCGCAACGAACCCCCAGCCATCTTCCGTGGCAACTATCAAGAAGAGGGCGAATCATTTTTTGCCCAACCAGACACCTTTGAACACTGGTTGACTGCAAGATATTGTCTTTACAGTGCGAACGAAAAAGGCGAACTTTTTCGAGGTGAGATTGATCATCCACCGTGGACACTTCGCAACGCGAAATGCGAAATCCAACAGAACACCATGGGCGATCCCTACGGATTTGATTTCACAGCCACACCAACTCTTCTTTACGCCGATGCCATTCGAGTTCGAGCCTGGTGGCCAAGACGCTGTTGACAACACGAGCCAACCGCGATGTTCACATGATTCTGCCTGGTTCCCAGGGCATCAAAACAACTCGTGCGCAAACCTGTTGCGACCTACGGCGCAAGACGGACGCGTGATCGGATGGCTTCGTAAAACTCAACATCTCGATCCATTTCGCTAGAGACGGGGATAACGATATATGATTCCTCGGTCTCGACTGTGATCATACTATCTCCCAGAAATGACTCATCACGCTCAAACTCCAGACCTTGTATGTCGGGATATGCGGTAGTGACCAAAGGGGGCTCACCATCGGGAACGTAAATCACAACTTTCCGGTCACTCACGTAGGTAAAGCCCTCCCTCACATCAATTAAGCCAGACGAATAAAAGAACTCGACCTCTTCACCCGGTTGCAAATCCCCCACTTCTTCAGCCGCAGTCAAAAAACGCTGTGGAATCTGGGCAGAGGGATAAACAAAGGTAGCGGGTGCCATAACCCCAAGGTAAATCAGGAACAGGAACCCGCCTCCACATACCATCGCCAACAAACAGCCAAAGGCCAGCAGGACCTTGACCCACCATGCGATTTTCCCCACACGTGGTTTTTCTGGCGGGACTTCGATGCTGCCATCGGGATTCGAAATATCACCTCGCATCGTATGCCATCCGCAAGAAAATCCGTGAGTTCGACTAATTGAGCTTGCCGTCATCTACGAAAATAACCGGCATTACCACCAGACAAAACCACCCATGATGGCCTCCTTAATAACCGCATCAAACCAAGTCCCGGCAGACAAGTAGTTCAGGTGGATCGCTGGAGGCAAGTCGGGGCAGGCTGCCTCGTGCAATCGCTTCCCAGTCAAACCTCAAATCATTCGCCTGATGCGGTTCACGGGAAAACCCTGCTGAAGCACTCAACAACCAGCTTGTACCATCGGAGATTTTTCAAAACGTGAGCCCGCCATCAAAGAGCCAAGCGGGCGAGATTCGAATAGAATGGCGTGACGGAGTAGATCCAGTTTTAGATTTTTTAAAATCAGTACAAACGGAAAGGTACCGGAAAGGTGCAACGGAACCAGTCATGCTGATCACGAATCGCCCCACCACATCCATCAAACAATGCTTTCTGGCTGCGTCTTGTTGCATGGTCATTTCGATTGTCGAAAGACCTGTCTTTGCTGCTGATCCTGTCAGCTGCCCGAGCACTCAGAACGAAGAATTGAATCGTTTCTTTTCCAAGGAACTGTGGCCCAAAGTGGGGCGATCCGAGTGTTTGAAATGCCACAAGAAGGGGGGCGATGCGGAGGACACTCGATTCGTCCTGCAGGACATGAGTCGTCTCGCCACGGACGAACGCCCTGCCGCGATGAGTAGCAATCGAGACGCATTCATACGAATGGCTCACCGGCCGGAATCCGGTCATTCGCTATTGCTTGTCAAAGCTACCGGAGGAAAAGACCATGGTGGGCAGGAAGTGCTGAAACCAGGTACGGCAGGGTATCAGGTTTTAAAAGACTTCGTACGCCGCACAAGGAATCCGCCGTCATCTCCTGATGTTTCAGATGCTTCTATGGTTAGCCCCGATAAGTTTTTCGAAAGCGTCGCGATGCTTGACGATCGTCGCGTGCTTCGAAAAGCGACCCTGTCGCTCGCTGGAAGACTTCCAACACGGGATGAGATTGAATCGCTGCCGTTGCGACAATCGACCGAAAGTACGGGAATAGAACTACCGAGAGCAAATGACGCCAACCCGGAACGCCAAGCGTTCAGGAAAGTCCTCGATAGCATCCTGCTCGAAGATGCTTTCTACGAACGATTGAAAGAAGGTTTCAATGACATCTTTCTCACAGTGGGGGTCGAGGGAAATCCAGACCAGACGGTCCTGTCCTACGAGCACTTTGAAAAGACACGTGGCTGGTATCAGAAATATGACTTGAGCCACATCAAAGACGAAAAGGAACGCCGTAACGCTGGATACAAACTGGCGCACGATTACCGCGCAGCTTTACTCGGTGAACCGATGAGTCTGGTCGAGCACATTGTGCGAAATGATCGACCATTCACTGAAATTGTCACAGCAAACTACATCATGGTCACGCCATACACGGCTCGGGGCTATGGGTGCTTTGATGCATTAAAAGATCGCTTCAGAAATCCTGACGACCCGTTTGAATACATCCCCGTCAAGCTAAATTCGCTGGTTGGACGTCGTGAGAGTGAAAATCAGGCATCCGATACGGGATTTTTCCCACACGCGGGACTGCTCAGTACACTTCAATACCTGAGCAGGTATCCCACCACCGAAACCAACCGGAATCGTCTGCGTGCTCGCATGTATTACGAGCATTTCCTCGGGGTGGATGTTCTGGAACTGGCAGCACGAGTCTCGGATGCTGCGGCGGTAACGGCAAAGTATAAGAATCCGACGATGGAGGCATCCGAGTGCGTCGTATGTCACAAGACTCTGGACCCTGTGGCAGGATTATTCCAGAACTTCTGGCGTTTCGACCGCAACCTTGCCCTTTACGGAAAACGCAAAGAAGGCTGGTTCACAGACATGTTTGCTCCTGGCTTTGAGGGTAACGACCTTGCTGAGAAAGAACAGTGGCGGGCATTGCAGTGGCTAGGAGAACAAACGGCATCTGACCCACGCTTCGCCAGAACGATGGTGGGCCATGCATACTATCTACTGGCGGGACGCCACCCCTTGCTTCCCCCAAAAAATCTGGAGGACCCATTCTACGAAGCCAAGAGCCTTGCCTATCAGGCGCAACAACATGAAATGGATACGATAACAACGAAGTTTGTCGC
>JAPOKD010000839.1 GCA_029977825.1 Planctomycetota bacterium
CCCCATTTGAATCATCGGGTCAGCATTTTTGGAAATCGCGGATTCCTGACCGGATTGAGCACGCCACACATTGTGGCGACTCAGGCGGTACGCGCTCAGTAAAATGTCGGATCAGGTCCGCCCGAGTGGCACTTGCGATTAATTTTTGCCAGTGCCGCGGTTTGGAAACTCATGCCGTTACCGGATCAGCCCACCGCCTGCCCCTGTTGGCCGCTGGGAAAACCAAAACGCGTGGATGCATCACGTTCCAGACAACCGCTTTTTCGACAAGTGAGCTGGTATTTTGCCGCCATCTTGCCAGGTTCTTGAACTGCAACGGTAGTCGCAAACATGCGAGGTCCAGCCGAATCGGGCCGTCGTCGACCTGCCTGATGCCCCCAGACATTCATGCCTGCGACCGTGGTTGCTTCCGGTGATTTCCCGGGAAAACGAAATGGAAAATTGGCGTGATGACGAACGGAGCTGCGGCGCAACCACCTCAAGAATTGGCGACCTTACGAACCATTTACCTCGAGATCAGTAATTTGGCCTCGGCGGGGCATGGAATACGATGATTGATGGCGTTACCATCGTGGCATGACAAGTGAAAAACTAACGAAACGCAGGCAGCATTTGCGAAATCTGGTGCTAATGGCCTTTGCCGACGGCTCATTGAGTGAGCGGGAAGTCAATCTCGTCGCCGACAGATGCGTTGAACTTGGCTTGGATGATTATGACTTGTCCACTGCGATCAAGTCGGGGTTGGCCGACGGGGCCCGGCTGGAAGTTCCGGAAGAGGCCAGTGAGCGAGAAGCCTTGCTGAAGGACTTGGTCCGAATCATGGCTGCCGACGGTCGCATGGACGAAGGCGAGAAGAGGTTATTCGCCCTGGCAGCAGCCAAAATGTCTATGTCGGCGTTGGACGTCGAACGTCTCATCGATGAAACTCTGACACAGTGATATCTTGTGGCTCGCATTTTGATCACGTCAGGGCCAACACGGCAGTATCTTGACCCCGTTCGCTACATCACAAATGCATCGAGCGGTCGAATGGGTGTTGCCCTCACCGAAGCAGCTCTTGAACTCGGCCATGAAGTGACTGTGATCAGTGGCCCAGTCGTAGTTGCTTATCCAGAGGGTGCACTGGTCATTCCAGTAGTAACCACAGACGAGATGCTTCAGGCGGCCAAGTCCAAATTCCGAGATTGCGATGGCGTGATTGGAGCTGCGGCGCCTTGCGATTACATGCCCTACACGGTTCGATCCCAGAAGATTTCAAAAACGGGTCAACCTTTGATGATTGAATTGATCGAAACCCCAGACGTTGTGGCAAGCCTTGGGCAGTGCAAGCGTGACGACCAATGGGTCGTGGGGTTTGCCTTGGAAACCGAAGACCAGCGGTTTCGCGCCATTGTTAAACTCGAACGCAAACACTGCGACTTGATGGTCAGCAATGGACCGAGTGCGATTGATGCAGCTACCAATGATGTTGAATTACTGAACCCCGCCGGGGATATACTGGCAAGCATTCATGGCAGCAAGACCCACGTGGCCAGTCAGTTGTTGGCAGAAATTGACAAGAGGCTGATTGCCAGATAGCCATCACGTTTGAAGTGCCCTGATTTCTTTTTCCTGATTAGTTGTTTCTCATACAAAAACTCTCTTATGGATTTGTCTGTCACACTCGGTCGCCTGCACTTGCAGAACCCGATCATGGTCGCGTCGGGAACCTTTGGATATGCGCGAGAAATGGAAGGGATTGTCGATGTCTCTCGATTAGGTGCCGTATTACCCAAGACAATCACAGCAGAGCCGCGTATCGGAAACGCTCCTTGGCGGACCGTCGAAACATCAGCCGGACTACTCAATGCAATTGGCCTGGACAACGATGGGGTTGATGCTTTTCTCGAGCACCACCTTCCATACTTGAAAGATATTGGAACGTCGGTGGTGGTCAGTGTAGCTGGACGCACCGAGGATGATTTCGTCAGCCTGGCCGAACGTGTCGGCAGTCAGCCGGGAGTGTCAGCTATTGAACTGAATCTTTCCTGTCCCAATGTCAGTGGTGGTGTTGACTTTGGTACCAATGCCGAATCCTGCCGTGGTGTTGTCGCCGCGACCCGCGCTCGGACTGAGGTGCCAATTTTGGCAAAGCTAA
Source organism: Planctomycetota bacterium (assembly GCA_029977825.1). GTDB lineage: Bacteria > Planctomycetota > Planctomycetia > Pirellulales > Pirellulaceae > Rubripirellula. The sequence goes on from JAPOKD010000839.1 coordinate 2,138, forward strand.
CTCCCAACGTGACAAGAATTGCTGAAATCGCCCAGGCTGCAGCAGACGGCGGAGCCGATGCCGTTTGTTTGATCAATACCGTACTGGGAATCGCCATCGACTGGCGACGCAAAAAACCGATGCTTGGTAATGGAATGGGAGGACTCAGTGGTCCCGCTATCAAGCCCATCGCACTGCGTTGTGTGCACCAGGTTGCAAATGCGGTCGAGATTCCGATCATTGGGATCGGCGGAATCGCAAACATTGACGATGTGATGGAGTTTCTGGTCGCGGGGGCCAGTGCGGTTCAGATCGGAACGGCCAACTACTACGATCCCACCGTTTCAACGCGTTTGATCGATCAGCTACCCGAAGCATTGGGCGAGATCGACGCAGACTCCGTCACTGAGATCATTGGCTCGCTGCACCGTTAAGCGGCGATTCAGCAGCACCATGAATAGAAAGGCAAGCTGCGTACACCGCTTGCCGCACAACAATACAAAGCGGCGGTGAGCGCAAGCCCCTGGCCTCGCCTCAACATGCAGGCTTTGGGCAATCTTCACCTGACAAAGCATGCCGACAGCGGAAGCAATGGTACGTTTTTAGCGTGTTTGACGCACAACCCCGAAAATTTTAGTGGGATTGCGATACCCTTTCGTGTTTACGGTCTCTCTATAATCCATCTCGTCGCAGCGAGATGCGACAGTATCTATCCTGCCGGCCAAGTCGGGTGATTTTCGTATCCATTGTGCGGAAGAGTCGATGAGTGAGCAATCGATCATGGGTGTTTCAGTTAGCGGTGTTGATAATACTGGAGCACGTACCGTCGTGACAGTTGCGGATCACATGATGGATCTGCGAAACGCTGCGACACATCTACAGTCCGTCTTTGACACGCGGGAACGCGGATACTTTTCACCAAGCGAAGATGAGCAAGTGGAGCATTTATGGGTGTCCTATCACGGCTCCCGG
>JAPOKD010000567.1 GCA_029977825.1 Planctomycetota bacterium
AACGTGGGACTTCTGGTCGATGGCAAGCCCATGGGAAAAACAGAGACGCTCACCAACGTCGCTGAACTTGCCATGCGTCAAAATCAGGCAGAAATGCCGTGGACAATTGCAAGAGCCATCATTCGTCGAGCGACCAAGGAGGCGACCGTTGCATCCATCGGTAACGCGATGGGGCTTGAAGGAACCGCAGGTTCGCTGTTCCACTTCGCAACAGCGTCCGCATGGAGTGGAATAGAAAAGGCTGACACCCGCTGCTGGGGACTGCTTCCCCGTGAGATTCAGGTGCTAAGAACAGAATTGCCTGCGGGATTGCATCAGGTCAACATGTTACCTTTAGGTTACGAAGGCGGTCCCCTGTCCAATGGGGTTCAACGGGCGATCACCATCAGCGATGGTCGCAACCAGTACCTGGTCGTGATCGCACCCACGCAACAAATGCATGTTGTGCACCAACACGCCACGTTGCGAGATGACCATTCGCATTCAGCCCAACCGCTCACCTTCTCGCTATCGGACTGACTGACTGACTAGTCCACTTCAATAACGCAGCCCGATTACACCAGCCTTGCCGGGACAGTGTTCAGCCACTGCCCTTCCCGTCACTCCCTGTGCCTGTGTGCAGCGACCGCGATCAGCCTGGTGCGCGATCGGGCTTTGCAAGTCCACCGCCTAACGTGCCGTCATCAAGTTCTTGCACGGTGCGGCCGAGCACGATGTCAAAATTCGCCTCTAATTCTCCAATCTTGGATCCTTTGATTGGGTTGAACCCAACCAACAGCGAATTTCGGGCTGCCTGATTTGAAATCCGTTTAAACAGGAAATCCTTTTGATTCATCGGGTGCCCTTTGACCAGCATCTGCGTGGTCAAGACCCGTTGCCCATTCTTGCTCACGCCAAAGTGAATATGAGGGGTTCTGCCCGGGTAAGGAACCGGTTTGATCGTGCGGAAGAAGTACCGCCCCTGACTATCGGTCAAGTAACGGCCATATCCCTGAAAGTTACGGTCAGTCTTGAGTTTATTACTGGAACCGCTGTGCAGATAGGCTCCACCGGAATCACACTGCCAAATCTCCACAAACGCATTTCGAATGGGCTGCCCGTTTTTCCCCATCACACGGCCAGACAAATAAGTAATCTCACCGACACCTGGATTGAGTGAGTCGTTAATCAGGAGGAGATCATTATCAGTATCGAGGGGAAGCTTATCAGGATAGAAAGGCCCCTCGACCATACTGGCAGTTCGGACCAAGCCGCCGGCGACCTCCTCGGCAAAACAGCCGGGGATCGCGAAACCGGCTGCAAGCATCGCCGACTTCTGCAGCATCGCTCGCCGCCCCAGTGGACCTGAACCTCGCCGGGGAACAGGTGTAATTGCAGATGGTTGTTGGTTCTGGCCAGTCATGTATTCGTTCCTCGTTCAAGTAATCAATGCGGTCCGAGTGCGTTGCAAAGCAACAACAATCATTCTCCGTATTCGCTTTCGCGAACCCCTCCGACTTCATCCGCCAAACCGGATGCTGACAGTTTACCCGTTTCACCTCAACCCGAATGTAAAGCAATTGTAAAAGCAACTTTCCCGGCATTCGACACGCTGCGTCTATCACAAAAGCTGTAGCCACGGCGGGCACAGCCAGCCCCTCAAAATCAAAACCGTGCCAGCTCGCACTGCGTCCCCCCTGACTTACATGGTCGCACCCGCTGGATAAGCAGACATGTTGGCAGATACACTGGGAAGCGTAAGTGACGGCGTGGCGACAGGCCTGAAGCGTCTGGACAAGATGGACCCGGCCATGCAAAAGAGCCATTGCCCTCTTGTTTCGAAGCAGGTGTTTTATTTCGAAGCAGGTGCTTTACCCGGCGATAGATCATCACTTTGCCCCTACGGGAATTGCGAAAACAATGGAAGTCGCCACAAATCGATCATGGTCGCCGCAGGACAGCGCATCACTCTATGAAATTGATCGCTGGAGTGATGGCTACTTCAACATCTCGGATGAGGGAACGATCACCGTTTCGCCAACGCGGAAGATAGAGGATGCGATCGACTTGAAGCAGTTGATCGACCGTTTGAAGCAGCGAGGGTTGGATCTTCCTATCCTGATCCGATTCAACGGCATACTGGGAGATCGTCTGAAGACCCTGAGCCAGTGCTTTCAGAAGGCCATTGACGCTCACGATTATCAAAACGGATACCGCTGCATTTATCCGATCAAGGTCAACCAGCAGCGTGATGTCGTCCAGCAAATCATCCACCATGGACAACAGTTTGGATCCGGGGTGGAAGCTGGAAGCAAACCGGAACTACTGGCCGTGGTAGCCATGACCGATGCGGACACGCCGATCATTTGCAACGGTTTCAAAGATGCCGAATTCATACGCATGGCGCTGCTCGCACAGCGTCTGGGTCGCACTGTCATTCCAGTCGTAGAAAAGGTCAGTGAACTTGACTTGATTCTCAAGATTTCAGAAGAGCTCGGGGTGCGTCCGACACTGGGAATGCGAGTCAAGCTTGCTACACGCGGTTCAGGCAGATGGCAGGCCAGCGGAGGTTACCGCAGCAAGTTTGGCTTGACGGTCGCAGAGATGCTCACCCAACTGGACCGCCTGATCGATCACGGGATGGGCGATTGCTTCCAATTGCTGCACTTTCATGTAGGCAGCCAAGTGGGCAACATCCGGCAACTGAAGACTGCGATCATGGAAGCTTCCCGCATCTACGTTGACCTACATCGCCGCGGAGCCGGGCTAAAATACCTCGATGTCGGTGGTGGCCTCGGCGTTGACTATGACGGATCGCAAAGCGACACCGATTCCAGCATGAACTACACAGTCCAGGAATACGCCAACGATGTCGTTTTCCACGTACAAACCGTCTGTGACGAGGCCACAGTACCACACCCGCAACTGATATCGGAAAGCGGTCGAGCCATCGCTGCCCATCACAGCGTCCTTGTCGTCGAAACGCTTGGTGTCACATCCCAGGGAAATGTACAAGCGGTTCCAATGCAGGTACCCGACCACTACGAACAGCCGGTACTTGATCTCTGGATGACATTTCGCAATTTGACCAATGACAACGTCCGCGAATCCTATCATGATGCCCAGCTTGCCCTCGACATGTGCATGAGTCTTTTCAGCGGGGGTTACCTGCCACTTGAACAACGAGTCACGGCAGAAGATCTGTTCTTTTCAATTTGCCACCGTGTTCGCGATATCGTGAATGCGCGCGGCAAAGTACATGAGGACTTCAAAGAACTCGACCGCATGCTGTCAGACATCTACTTTGTCAATTTTTCCCTGTTTCAGTCGATCCCTGACTCATGGGCCATCAACCACCTGTTCCCCGTGCTGCCCGTTCATCGGCTTGACGAGCAGCCAACGCGTCACGCCGTCCTGGGCGATATCACATGCGACAGCGATGGGAAAGTTGACCGCTTCATTAACGGGGGCAAGCAGAAACGTACACTGCTGCTGCATGACCTTCGCCCCAACGAACCCTATCAACTCGCCGTTTTCATGGTGGGTGCGTACCAGGAAATACTTGGGGACCTGCATAATCTATTTGGTGACACACATGCAGTGCATGTCGATGTCCACGATGGCAATGCAAAAGTGCAGTCGATTGTCAAAGGTGATACGGTTCGCGAGGTCCTGAGTTACGTGCAATACGAAGGGCGTGAATTGGTCGACAAACTGCAGGAGGCCGTCGAGGATGCAGTCCAGCACGGTCACATCAATAACGAACAAGCCGGCGACACTGTGGCGTTCTACGAGCGAGCTTTGGAACATTACACCTACCTTTCCAGTCGCGGCGAATGATCCCAACAAGCAAAAGATCACGATGCCTGCGATGTCAGGGCAACCGTAGAGAGCATCTTGATATGGCGCAAAACGCAAACCAATCTGCTGCCAAGGCCAGGCCGTTGTTGCCAGGAAAGCTGTGGCAATCCCAGCGAGCCACAAAGGCCAGACAAATCGCCTCCATCAAAGCCGTTGTCCCCAAGCTGATCAAATCGAACAAAAATGCATCACGACTGTGAAAAGCGTGCTTGCACCCCCGGCACGGCAACAGCAGATCAATGCCCGTGCGGCCGGAGGAAGCGAAAGAAATGGTCAAGAACGGGAAAAAACTCGGTGCCATCGCCTAAATCCAGCCACATTGCCGCACAAAAAACGGCCCGTATCCCGCAGACGCTGGTCGGCTATGGTTCGCCTGCTACCATAGGGAGTGTTGGATGAGGTCGCTTGCCGTGCGAATTTCCATGGCAAAGTTGCCCACCCTCGAAGTGAGACAGGACATGAACAAGGCGTGATCGCAGCACGCGACAGCAGGTTCGTAAAATCCACAAGGAGATATCGTTGCCC
>JAPOKD010000596.1 GCA_029977825.1 Planctomycetota bacterium
CCGCCGGTGGCTCATTGACCAGACGTCGTGTTTGGATAATGGATTCCCCAATCGCACAGCCACGCTGCAGGCTCTCGTCGGAGACTGCGGAAAATAGAATTTTCCCAGGAACCTGTAGTACAGGATCAGACTGATAAATCGCCTGTTGCTCACAGCCGGAAAGAGTACCTGCGACCAATGCATCATGGGTGTCTGGTGGAAACGCCTCACCTAATGCAACAGCAACTGTTTCGCGTTGCCGATCGCCTAGGCGACGAACCAGCATGGCTCCCGACTCGAAAGCCAAATCTCTATCCGGTTCACCCGAGCCCAAGCCGATAATGAGCAGCATGCGGGGCCCGGTATCGGCCGGAGACGCAAGCAGAGTCAACTCACCTGCTTTCCCCCGGATTTCGCCATCCTCCACGAGACGCTTGACCCAACCGCCGGTCCGTGTGTCGATCTGAGCCAATGTTGACGAAAGACTACCCTCTTCCGTCAGACCAGTGACCAAAACATCGCTTTTCTGCTCTAGAATTTCGTTGACGGTGAGAACTTCCGGGGATGGAACTGGATTGCTGTCCAACATACGTATTTCAAGTGGTTGTGGATGGGATGGGCAAGATGACCGATACACGGTTATCGTTAGTCTATGTTGCCAGACGCGGTTATCCTACCCTTCCTGACCTGGTTCCCACCACCATCCGTGTGCAAGAGTGTTTCACCCGTGAAGCATCGTTCAACCCGAGACGCTGTCGAAGACCTGCGAAAAGGTGGATACCTGATCCAGATCGACGAACAAGTCGACGCCCATCTGGAAATGGCTGAAATCCAGCGTCGTGTCTATGCCAACAACGGCCCCGCACTTCTGTTCACGAACATCCGTGGCTGCCATTTCCCCGCCGCTTCAAACCTGTTCGGTTCGATCGAACAAGCAAGGTATTTGTTCAGAGAAACCCTTGAGGCCGTGCGGAGAGTGATCGAAATAAAGATTGATCCTTCGGCTTTGCCCAAGCGGCCATTTCGTTACGCGGGCGTACCACTTACCGCTTTGAGCATGTTACCCCGCAAGGTGAAACGCGGCCCAGTTCAAAAGTCCACATGCAAGATCACGGAGTTGCCAGCGATCAAATGCTGGCCTGATGATGGCGGCGCTTTTGTCACGCTGCCCCAAGTACTGAGTGACAACCCAAATGCTCCCTCGAACCTGATGCAGGTCAATCTTGGAATGTATCGGGTACAACTCTCAGGCAACGAGTATGAGCCGAACGCAGAAGTCGGGCTGCACTATCAGATCCATCGCGGCATGGGCGTCCATCATCGCGCTGCTTTAGATCGAGGCAAGCCACTTCGCGTGGCGGTCACAGTCGGTGGATCCCCGGCCATGTCACTCGCTGCAGTGATGCCACTTCCTGAGGGACTTACCGAATTGACGTTCGGGGGAGCTTTAGCAGGGAGACGACTCCGCATGATCACTGGCAAGCATGCGCCAGTCTACGCTGACGCGGATTTTGCACTTGTGGGCAGGATCAATCCCAACCAGACCAAACCAGAGGGACCTTTCGGAGACCATCTTGGGTATTACAGCTTGCAACACGAATTCCCAGTGATGCAGATTGAGCAAGTATGGCATAGGAAAGATGCAATCTGGCCTTTTACAGTCGTTGGTCGACCTCCGCAGGAAGATACGACCTTTGGCCAGCTGATCCATGAACTCACCGACCCTATTATTCCGTCAGTGATTCCAGGCGTTAAAGCGGTGCACGCCGTCGATGCGGCAGGCGTCCATCCCTTGTTGCTGGCCATTGGTAGCGAACGCTACATGCCCTATCTGGAGAGACCGGAACCACAGGAATTGCTGACTCAGGCCAATGCGATTCTTGGTAACGGACAACTTTCCCTAGCCAAATATCTCTTCATCACGGATGATCCGAGTCATGAGCTCGACATCCATGATATTGGGACTTATATGCATCACATCCTGTCCCGCGTTGACTGGAAACGCGACCTGCATTTTCAGACGCGAACAACAATCGACACGCTTGACTACTCAGGAAGCGGGTTCAATCAGGGTTCCAAGGTTGTGGTTGCGGCGACCGGGCCACCACAACGCACTCTGGGTCTTGAGCTACCAGAACACCTATCCTTACCCGAAGGATTCAAGAACCCAAGAATTGTGGCTCCCGGCATCCTGGCGATCGAGGCTCCTCGATTTACTAGTTCTGAATCATCAAAAGATTTACAGAGTTTTATAAAAGGGATGGCGAGCCGACGATGTCTTGAAACACTTCCGTTGATAACACTTGTGGACGATAGCGACTTTTCCGCCCGCTCGATGAACAACTGGTTATGGACAACGTTCACACGAAGCAATCCGGCCTGTGACATCGATGGTCTTGGTGCCAAGTCTGTCAACAAACATTGGGGTTGCAGTGGTTCACTCGTGATCGATGCAAGAATCAAGCCACACCATGCACCACCACTGATTGAAGATCCAGAAACCACGGCGAAAGTCGATGCCCGGGCCGCTCGCGGTGGTGAGCTCGCAAAATACCTTTGAACTATCTCTCTGAAAATCCGCCAGCGAATCACCATGTCCACACTGCAGCAAGTTTTTGACTGTCCCGAGCCCGTTGCCCTGGTTACCGGAAGCGGTTCCCGGCGAGTTGGACGAGCAATTGCTATCCACTTGGCCAAGCTCGGCTGTCGCATTGCTCTGCACGCCAACACGAGTATTGATGAAGCCGAAGACCTGGCAAGATATATCAGTGATAAGCATTCGAAACAGGCCATCGTCACACAAGGAAGCCTGTGCGATGAAGGCACACCGGAGCGTCTGGTTGACGAAACCGCAACAAGATTCCAACGGATTGATATTCTTGTCAACAGCGCCGCGATCTGGCAGCCGACACCTTTGGAAAAGATCACCGCTGATGAAATCCGTCAATATTTTGAAATCAACTCGGTCGCTTCGTTTTTATGTGCCAAAGCAGCAGGGCTGCGGATGGTGGATCAATCCACAGGCGGATCCGTGATCAATATCGGTGACTGGGCAACTGTGCGGCCCTATCTGGATCATGCCGCTTACTTCCCCAGTAAAGGCGCTATCGAAACGATGACCCGATCGCTGGCAGTGGAACTCGGACATCGGAATCCGCGGATTCGCGTGAATTGCATTCAACCAGGTCCCGTCTTACTGGGCGAAGATGCAAGCGAAGAATTTGCACAAACGATGGCAACCAGCACATTGGCAGGCAAGGTTGGCACCCCCGAGCACGTCGCGCACGCAACCCAGTTCCTTTGTGAAAACGACTTCGTGACTGGCGTCTGCATTCCAGTTGACGGAGGACGAAGCATCTTTGCCCCTGATGGGATTCAAGCCGGACTCAATAGTGGCTAGCACTTCAGATCATCCAGCGGGGCATAATCTTGAGTCGCAAAGTCACCGAACAACTCTCCTAAAGTAGAAGCAGAACTTCGGACAAATCCTAGTTTTGCCAGGCACCCTGGACGTATGCTGCCTACGTCATTACGACCCAACGCTTCGCTGCCAGACAATGTGGCCATCCGCAGAACTGATTCCGGATCCAGATCACATCGATGTTTCCACAGAAACTGCGCTTCTCTCCAGAGATTGAGATCCGGGTTACTGGCTCTCGAATCTGTCCCAAGTGCCACCCGCACACCGTGTGACAACATTGTCGCTACAGGATGGGGCTCGTATTGGAAAAAATGATGGGTCCTCGGACAATAAACCACTGTCATTTGGGAATGTTCTGCCAGCTTCGCGATTTCTGTTTCATTCAAATCGTTTGCATGGATAAGAAGTGATCGTGGAGCACTTGCCAATTTCTCAATCAACCATAGAAAGGGACTCGCTGGCCATGGAAAAAGGTCATGCCGCCAAACGCCCATCGCTTTGAGAGCTTCTGCAAACGGCCCAGTACCAGTTTGCAATAATTCTCGCTCATAGTGTGATTCGGCAACATGCATGGCGATAGGCGAATGCGTCGCTCTCGCCAACTGAAGACATGTGTCGAGAGTTTCCCGCGATGTAGAATACGGTGCGTGCGGGCTCACTCCACTTCCTACGTTGAGTTCCACATGAGCCCTCGCAACTTCAAGGCGTTCCCTACCACGCTCGGAACTCAATCCCAAAACCTCGGCAAAGGAGATCACATCCATCCCATTTGTCTCAGACGGATAACTGCAAGGCGGTGTTGTAATCTCACCA
>JAPOKD010000598.1 GCA_029977825.1 Planctomycetota bacterium
GAAAGCTGAAAAATGGGGCAGATTGCCTATTTTGATTGTATTAGCGGAATCAGTGGTGACATGACCTTGGGTGCCCTAGTGGATCTAGGGGCCGATGTGGCTGAAATCGAGTCAGCCGTTCGGTCCATGGGTCTACCGGAACTGACAATTCGTTCGGAAACAGTGAAAAAACGTGGTTTTCGAGCTATTTCTGTTCATATCGAGCACCCACCTGAGCATGCTCACCGCCATTTGCATCACATCACCGAGATGATTGAGCGGGCGACAGAGGTCTCGCAGCCTGCCAAGGAAACGGCTCACCAGATTTTTCAGAAAGTGGCTGAGGCGGAGGCAAAAGTCCACGGATCGACCCTCGAGAAAGTTCATTTTCATGAGGTGGGAGCGATTGATTCGATCGCAGATATCGTGGGAACTGCTGTCGCCATGGACTCTTTGGGTATCGAGACGATCAGCGCATCGGCTATCCCCACCGGCACCGGGGAAATCACCATTGCCCATGGACGCGTCTCCATACCAGCGCCGGCTACCGCCGAGTTGCTACACGGAATTCCAATCGTGGGGTCTGACATCCGAGCCGAGCTGACCACCCCAACGGGAGCAGCGATTCTAAAAGCTTGCGCGACGGACTTCGGGCCACTGCCCTCGATGACAATCAAGGCCGTTGGCTACGGAGCTGGAAAAATGGACTTGGAGGCTCAGGCAAACGTTCTGCGTGTCATTCTGGGTGATTCCCCCGAAACATCCGGTGGTCTGACCAGCCATGTCGAATCGGATCGCATCGTCATGCTGGAAACCAACATCGACGATTCCACGCCTGAACAGCTTGCTGACTGTGCCACTCGCCTGATGTCGGCTGGCGCACTGGATGCGTTTCAGACACCCTGTACCATGAAAAAAGGCCGTGCCGGTGTCACGCTGACAGTGATGACGACAACCGACCAAGCCTCTTTGCTGGAGAACATCATCTTCGAACATTCGACCGCAATCGGTATTCGCCGGCATCAAGCTGACCGGCATAAACTGCGTCGTGAGGCCACGCTTGTCGATACTGAATTCGGTCCCGTACGCGGCAAGGTCATCGAACTGCCGAGCGGACAATCGCGTTTCACAATCGAAGATGACGATGCCAGAACCATCGCCTTGGCGAAGCAGACGACAGCCAGTGAAATCAGGCTTGCGGCCTCCGTTGCGTACGCCAAAACCGAAAAAGCATCAGTTGCTAACTGAAAAGCTGGCTCTGTACCAGCGTGACAGCGGTACCGTCCCCCATGCAAGCCCCACTTGCCTCAGGCTGACATGCTTGCCTAACGCAGAGAAATTGCTTCCTGCAGGGGACGCAACACACTAGTGACCAGATACTCGTCGACCAGATCACGGCACAGCCCGGCCAAGCGATCAAACTCTGACGCGTAATTTTCATTCGGTCCTAAACTGTCATACCGGCGCACTGTCAGGTAGACACTGATTTGATCTTCGCTGTACTCGCCACTGCGGACCTGATAGGCACTGGTTCGGGTTTCGAAACTCACTCGACATTGAGTGCGACAATCCTCATCCAACGAGAACTGGATGGCAGGTTCGTGCGATAGCAGCTTTCCGTACGGAACCGAAGTGAAACGTTCCAGCCCTGGCGCCACACCAATCGCTTCGGCCAAAATCTCGTTGTGATTACCGCGGTAGGCAAAGTCAAACCCAAGCATCACGCTTAACGATTCACAATCAAGCGGACTGATCGACAGTTCAAATGGAATCAACTCCAACACGGTGCGATGCTGCTCCAAAGCTGAATCAAAAGATTCGGGATTCACCACACCCGCGTTGACTCGTTTTCCCTCAACTGATGCCCAGCGATAAGCACCGGCATCTTTTTCCTCCTCGAGAACATACTCACCCTTATCCCGCGAGTAAAAATTCTGCATCTTTGGATAGCGACGCCTGACCTGCTCAAAGTAGTGCAGCACGGCCTCACGGCTCTGAGGCAACTCCATCTCTGTCGAAAGATTCATGTTGACGTAATAGTCATCACTGAAAGCGCCGTATTCACTCATCCAATCCTCCTCGTCGTGCCGGATGTACCGCGGGAACAAGAGGGTTCCCTCGAGCGCCGTCAGTATAGACGGCGTTGGTCACTCGATGAACGGGCGCAATCAGAAACCTGCGTATTAATTTGCAAGAAACGCAACGAACTTTCCCAGCCACGACTGCTTGTCAGCAGGAACTTTCTCACCGTAAGCATCCAAGAGACTGCCAGCGAGATCACGCAGCCAGCCAACACCCGACAGTCCACATCGACCCGCATCCACATCGCCCCGGATCCAAATCGACCGCCGTACTCATTCCACCGAGACACGCGACCGGCCTGACCACCAGTTAGAACCATAAAACCCCGGATCTCGTCGGCGTTTAGGCTGTCTTCGGACCTTTGTCCTGCTTGCTGAACCCAGGCCCACCTGACAAACGAAATCTTCCCGGCCGTCAAAACACCACTTCGTCAACAAACTATTTGCGCGACTCCCGATTCCTATTCACCCAATCAGGCGTGCCAAACCAATCGTGCATTTCTTTCTCGAACGGTGCCACAACGTCACGCGGCTCAGCAAAGATACCTCGATCGCGTGTTTCCGCAGCCCAAGTGTCCAACGCTGCCCGCATCTCACGGAGTGCGTTTTGATGTTCCGGTAACTGCGAACTCACCAAATTGACTGTCTCGTAGGGATCCAGCTCGGTGTCAAATAACTGCTCTTCGGCGAATGGCTTCATAAGCTCTGCTGCTGGCCCTGTCAATTTTCCCGCGGCATGCAGTTCCCGCATCAGCGGTTTCACAAGGAAACACTTTTCCTTGTAACGATTCAAAGACGGAAAGCCGGCGCCCGGGGTAAAATTTTTCACATAGTGATATCGTCTTCCCCGTACCGAGCGCTGCCGTATCTCCGTCTCATCGATCCGGTCACGCGCACTGAAAGCATATCGCCGCGCAGGACCCTGTTCGGGTCCCAAGAACGGCTGGCCTTGCATGCCACGGGGAACTTCAAGCCCGGCAATCACCAACGTAGTCGCGGTCAAATCGATAAGACTGATGACCCGTTCGTCGACCAGTCCTTCGCGATACCCTGCAGGCGCCAGAAAATTTGCCGGCCAGTGGATGACCATGGGAACATGCAGTCCGCTGTCAAAACACCAGTGGATACCCCTTGCTTCCAGTCTTCCGTTGTCACCAAAGAAAATCACAACTGTATCATCTTCAACACCATCTTTCTCCAGCTGATCTAGAATCCAGCCGATGCGTACATCCATCCCGCTAGCGGAATTCAGGTACCTCGCCCACTCCTGACGTACAATTGGATGATCGGGATAGTAAGGTGGCGGATTCACGTTCTGTTCGGTTGCCACTTTGGGGTGCCATTCCTCCCCCACCCATACGACACGTTCTTTTTCTGCAGACTTGCGATCATAGATATCGTACTCGGCCTCGGGCATATTAAATTGCGCGAAAAACGGCTTTGAGGTATCAATCTCGGACCACAGCTTTGTTTGGTAAAGAACGCCTTCATTGACGAAGTTCAAATCCAGTTTTCCGGTACCGACGACACGATCACCAATGTGAGTCACATTGGCTGTCTGATATCCCGCATCCTGCAAACGCAATGTCAGGGGTCGAACACCATCGGGTAGTCGAAAATCGTCATCACGATGTGATCGCATGTGGTGCATATCAGTCGTGGTGGCATACATGCCCGTCATGAAGGCCGATCGACTCGGAGCACACACGGGGGACGTCGAATACACATTGGTGTAGCGGACTCCCTGCTCAGCCAGGCGGTCGACGTTCGGCGTTTTTACATTTTCTGCCCCGTAGCACCCAAAATCGAGGTCGAAGTTCTCACCAACGATCCAGACGATGTTGGGTTTCCGTGACCTTCCCTCTTTTTGTCCGTACACGTTCGGTAATGCTGTCAGTCCAGCAAAGAGTGTCACACCACAAAACAACGCTCTGAAAAACATACTCTCAATCCCAGCAATAAAATAAACAGGTACAGACAAGATCATCGAGAAGCATCAGCGAGTGGCCAGTCGCAACGAGGATTCATCCTGTTCACCTACACCAGCCCTCGCCTGCCACATCAGTTTAGCATGCCTGACGCCCTCTGGGCCTGCCAACTGTAACTCCCGCGCAACGCCCGCGCATCTCCC
>JAPOKD010000926.1 GCA_029977825.1 Planctomycetota bacterium
AATCAGGCTGCTGTATTGCACCGCTGCGGTTTAGCGATCAGGCTTGCTTGCATTCGTCGGCAGAATCGAAAGACAGCCCAGCCGATCACAATCTGCACCGGCGTCGTATTTGCGTCTTACCCCAACGAGCGAAAAATTCAATTTTCGCGGGATGCATTGTCGGTCTCTAAAGGGGCCGCGGTCTAAGAGGTCGCGTAAACGCGCGGTTGAGGAATACAAACGACTTCGCCTTTGGGGACCAGTGTCGCATACACTCAACCAAACGGCACTTTCAGACGAGGCTATCGAGTAATCTTGAAAGGTGACGCTTTGCGCGGTTTCGGTCAGTTACCGACCCGCCTCACGCGGTTTTAAGTGCTGGGTTTGCAGCAGATGCACCGCTGGAATTACGCAGCAGTTTGGTGTACTCGTCAACGCCATCCTGCTCTTCTTTCAGAATGTCCTCCAAGAAGATCACAAGAGGTTTGTCATCACCAGCCAGTTCGATCGCTTTGCTGTACATCTCGACGGCTTTGGATTCAAACGCCAGGCTGAACGTAAAAACTTCTTGAAGATCACGGGACTGCTGTATTTCATTGCGAGTCGCAACGGGAACCCCGCCTAATGCGACGATTTTGTCGCCAATCTGTTGTGCATGGCCAAACGATTCCTTGGCATCGCCGAGAAATTTTTCGGCGTAGACCTCGCGCCAAACACCTTCGAGAATGAAACTTGCCTGAGAGTACTGCGCTACCCCAGTCCACTCATGCTTGAGGATTTCATTGAGGTGGTCGATGAGGTTTTGGTCGGCCATGATGTTACTCTCGTTTAGTGGGGATAGTTGGAAACCTACTTGTGGTGACGGCGCAGACAGACACTGATTCACGCCCATGGCGAGAAAGATAGCCGGATTTCCCGATCCTTAAAACACCAATCATGCAGTCCCTCCGACTTTGCCTTGTTCAGGGATGTCAGGGGCAGAATCAGGCTGGCTATGGCCCAACGCCATTGGCGTAATTTGCACGATGTCCTGAAATCAACGTCAAATCAACGTCCGATTTTTCAACTCAAGGTCGGGGCACAGGGCGTCCGGTCTTCGTTGGCCGATTTTTGCTGCGTTTCTGAACTGGATCGAGGGCCGCGATCCATTTTGGGGGGCAAAACAATGGCATGAACATTGCGGCGGTGGAGGGCCCAAAACAATCTGCTAGCGGATCAGTGAGACCTCAATTTCCAGGCCCGGTCCGAATCCGAGCATGAGCCACGGTTTTGGTCGATTCGAGGCGGCGAATTTTTCCAAAATGAACAGCATGGTTGCTGAGCTCATATTGCCGTGGTCAGCAAGGACACTGCGTGATGTTGCCAATGCGTCGTCGGGCAGCGAAAGTGCTTTTTCGACGGCAGATAAAATACGGGATCCACCGGGATGAACAGCCCAGCCACCAATCGAGCGGAGCGATTCTCCGTGTTGTTCAAGAAAGTCACCTAAATAATCGGCAAGGTGTTCTTCAATCAAGTGAGGGACTTTCGCTGACAGAGTCATTTGATACCCATGGTCACCAATGCACCATGTCATGGCATCACGACTCTTGGGAACGAGGAAAGATCCAGTGGCGACGACAGAGCCGAGCGCTGACCCGAGTGCGTTGGTTGAGCTGTCGACAGAAGACAGATTGGCTTCGGGATCATGATGCTCCAGCACGATCGCGGCCGATCCATCGGCAAAAAGTGCGTTGCTTACAATGTGGTCAGTTACCATTCCGTACTGATAATGAAGGCTGCACAATTCAACACAGCACATCAGGACTTTGGCTTCCTTGTCTGCTGCAACAATACCGTTGGCAGCGCGTAGTCCATTGACCGCTGCATGACACCCCATGAAGCCAACTTGTATCCGCTGAGTGGTGAGAGGAAGACCGAGTTCGTCGATCAATGCGATGTCAATGCCTGGTGCGTTGAACCCAGTGCAGGACACGGTGATGAGGTGTGTGATTTCCTCGCTCATCAAGCCGCTTGAATCCAGCGCCGCCGTAGCCGCTTGCTGGGCAAGGATGGGGGCCTCGGTCCGATAACGATCGTTGCGGAGTTTTGTGCCTGGTCCACGGTCCTGCGTTGTTTCCGCCGGTGCATAAAACCCGTTCACAATGTCGGACACCGCGGTTTCTTCCAAGAGCACACTGCCGCGCTGTTGTATTCCGGTGCGTCGGTATAACGCTTTTACTTTTCGTGACTCGCCAGACGTCACGCATGAAATCTTCGCGGCAAAGTTCGCGCTTGCTGTGCTGGTTGCCTGGTACTTGGGAACGGATGTCCCAATACCCGTGATTTGCCCGGCCTTCGATAACTTGTGAACGTCTGATTGTGGGGAAGGTGAGTTTGCAAGGGTTGCATTGGGCATGGGGAGTTAAATCCGGACTTCAAAAAGAGTGGGGAGCCTGTGACGCGACTGTGCCTTTGTGAATGCCTCTTTAGCGTCACCGGCGGGCTGATTCTAAGCGTTCAGGCGTGATTGGCGTAGGTGATGCAGAACTTGCGTGTCATAAGTCAGCTATTAGCGCCTTACACCCG
>JAPOKD010000224.1 GCA_029977825.1 Planctomycetota bacterium
AAAGAGGCATTGGCTGAATATTCGGTTTATACCAATCTGCTCGGCAGCGCAACCCGTTGGGGTCTCGAGGAAATCACGGGCGAAGCTGTGCCTCTCCCGAATCACAAACCGACGACGAATACCAAGAATCAGTGGTTTCTCACACCTTTGACGCCTTAGCTCGACGAAGTGTTCTTTTGGGGCGTTCGGTCGGCTGAACAAGGTATCGCGCTGTTGCATCCACAGTGATCCATTGAGCCACAGGAGGTGGACTGGGCTTCAACAGTGGCTAGTGTCTGGTTTTAGAGCTTTGCAGAAATGCAAATAAATCCCGGACCTGCTGCTCGTTCAGGTTTTCCAGAAGTCCCTCGGGCATTAGCGATGTCTCCTGTTGTTGACGTCTTTCGATCGCATCAGTAGCCACGGTTTTTAGGCTGTCCGCTGTTTGGATGGTGACCGTGTGTTGATCTTCGCGGACTGGGACGCCGGTGATGACGCGTCCATCATCGAGAAGGAAAATGACTTGTCGCATACCACGCGGAACAATTCGGCTGGGGTCAACGATGTTATCAAGAAGGTAGTCGATGCTGTCGCGGTTTGAGCCAGTCAAGTCGGGTCCAATATCGCTTCCTTCACCGAACATCTTGTGGCAGTTTGAACAGACTTTCTTGAAGAGCTTGTGCCCGTTGGTGGGGCTTGGAGTGACGAGAGCTTGCTCCGCATTGCTCGGTGTTGCCGTCAGGGTTTCTCGATAACGTCGGATGCTGCTTTCTTTCTCTGAGCTCGAGGCACGGACAGAACCCCAGTGTTGAGCTAGTAGCTTGTTGATATTGGGATCACCCAGATTGGCGATGCGGCTGGCGGTGCTGGCGGGGATATCGCTGGCCGTTACCGTTCCTTTAGCCAGCGCATCAAGCAGGTGGGCTGCATAGTCAGGGCGACCAGAGAGTGTTTCGATAATGGCGGGGCGATGATCATGCTTGGCATGGGGATACATCTTGATCAGCTGGCTCGGAACATTCGGGGCAGGGTATTGGGCAAGACCACGAATAGCGTCCGCGCCGATGATTCGATCCGAGCGTAGCGACAGCAGTGTTTTCTGAATGCCGTCGGCTCCAGAATCCAAAATCACCTTGAGCGCCTGACGTCGCGCAGTTGCATCTGCATCGGGGTCGCGTGCTGTTTCGAGAAGAGATTCGACGGTACGCCCATCACCGAAAACGACCAATAATTCATTTGCCAGGTCACTCAGGTCAGTGCTTTGGGGACTCTTGTATTTCTCGACCATTGGTAACCAGACCGGCAAAGACTCGACACGCCTTCGGCCGCGTAATCCGGCAGCAATTCCACGAAGATAATCCTGGGTTTTTGTTGTATCCGATGCATTGGCCGCCAGCAGCAACTGGGTGATGTATTGCGGGGCTGAGTCGATTTGGGAAGCCAGGAGACGTGACACGTGCTGGCGGATGATTGGGAGTTGCGTGGATTTGGCCAGCGACAAAGCCTTCGGTGGATCAAGGGTTACGGATGGCTCGATTCCATACCAGATCATCAAGGGTTGAACGCGGTCGCTTTTATCAGCGTCAAAGTTGACGAGATTGGCGGCAATCCCCCAACGCTGGCGGGGCGGAAGCTTCTGCATTGCCGAAGCAAGGTACAGACGCACGAGTGCAGATGGCTCGTCTTGTGAAAGCGATTCCAACGCGGCCGCTACCGGTGTGGAATCGGGCGAGGCTTGGGCTAGGAGTTGGACTGCCCACAGGCGGATATGTTCGTCGTGATGTTTCAGCTGGGTGAGCAACCATCTATCGGTTAACGCGTTCATACTGGCTAAACACCACAATGCTCGCAGTTTACGCGTGACTTGGGGATGCGAATCAAAAATGGACTTCAGCCTTTGTGTTGCTGTATCCAGATTAGCGCCCGCGGCTGCAAGTTCCTGCAAACGTCGTCGTGCGTGCCGCACGTACCAGTCATTAGCATGAAGTTGATATTCTGCTAATTGCACTGGGGTGTCATTGTGGATTGAGGGGGGACGCGATAGATCCGGGGCAGTCGCATCAGATTGCGCATAAGTGATTTTGTAGATGCGGCCGCTCGAGCGATGAACTCCGTCACGGTCGTGGCACTCGCCGAGGTCTGACCAGTCGCTGAGGTAGACATCACCATCGGGGCCATACTTCATTTCAACGCCACGAAACCACGGGTCATTGGCAAGTAGGAAATCGCTTGCATGGGTACCGCGATAACCATTCCCATCGCGAATCAACCGGTCTCGATTGATTCTCCTGCCATGTGTATTGCACATGAAGATGGTATTTCTGAATTCTTTGGGCCACTTGCCCCCCAGGTAAATCATCGCGCCCGCATGTGAATGACCTCCACCATACGAATCATGGCGGCCGTCGTATTTTTTACGGTTTGAGTTGTTGTTGACGCCAGGGTTTCCAAGTGTGTCCCAGTGGAAATGATCAGCCGTCGGTGGGATCAAGCTGAACAGATTGGGGTTGAAGTCATCTCCAAACATCCGCTGGTAATGTGCGCCGGGTACGAGGTGCCACAAGTGGTTGATCACATTGTTGGTAAAGAACCATTGGCCATGGTCGTCGTAGTCCAAACCCCACGGGTTCGTGGTTCCGTGAGTGACTACTTCAAATTCTCTCTGCGTGGGATGGTAACGCCAAATTGAGCAATTCAGTGGTACCCGTTTGCCTTGTGGCGTATCAGGCGTTCCAACCAGCGAGCTATCTGTAATGCCGTGACGGCCGTAAAGCCAGCCATCGGGCCCCCAACGCAGACCATTAACCATGTTGTGGCGCGCGAGCGTGCTGAAGCCATCCAGAATGATGACTGGTTCACCATCCGGGACGTCGTTTTGGTCGCGGTCGGGTATAAAAACAAGATGCGGAGCTGAAGTCACCCAGACACCACCAAATCCCAAGGTGATGCCCGTGAGTCTTTGCCCCTTGTCCCAGAAAATATGGCGCTGATCAAATTCTCCATCGCCGTCTGAATCCTCGAAAATCAGAATTCTGTCGTGTAACTGCAGGTCGTAGTTGCCTTCATACGTATAGCATTCCACTACCCATAGACGGCCACGATCATCGATTTCCATCGCAATCGGTTGATGGACATCCGGTTCTCCCGCGAACAGCGAAACTGTAAAGCCTTCCGGCAATGATATTTTTGCCACTGAGTCTTGAGGGGAAGGTGGATGCTCGCCAGCCGCTTGCGTGTTCACGGCATTCACATTATCCGTCGTTTGGGATGAAACGGTGAACGGAGCAAGAGCGATGAATACGAGTAAAAGGTGGCGCAAGCGAAGCATTGTGTTTGATGGTGGTTGGGGTTAACTCAATTAAGGCAGGGGCTGCGCGGCTGGCTCAACGGTTTGCTGAGTTTGACTTTGCACAGTTGGCGTTCAGTGACAACTGCAGGCGGAAAAACTCCGTGTCGAGTGGTTGCAGTTCAGTGTTTGCTGAGACAGACGGTGAGATGCAGAATGGTTAAGGAGGATGGTTGAACGGAGGACTAATGGGATGACTACGATTCAACGATCCTTGGTCTAAGCCAGTTTAGACCAAAGACACTGATTGTTGTGCCAGGGCTAAGCGTATTCTAAGCCCCCGCTGTCGGTCTCGACGTTACCCAAATGGGTTGGAATGCAAAGTGTCCCGTTGGGTGAGACAGATTAGCTTGATCAAGATGTGCTGTGGTTCGCAGGTGTCAGCTGCATTGCCAGTCCTAGACGCGTTTCATGCTGGTGGATGCATGGTTGGGGCCTCGTGCATGTGGCAGGGTGCCTAAAGGGGTGATTTGGCAGGCTTGTGCATGGAGAATACCGATTTTAGCGATCGCATAGCTCCGTTCACGCATGGGAACAAGAGTCGGAATTCGATGATTTGCGAAGCGAAGATGGGTTTCACGGGTCTGCCGGAGCAGATTACCTCGTCGTAGCGACCAACGGAAAACTGTCGCGTTATCGTCGACTGGCAGCCAAAAAACGTTGTCTATCCTGATGCGACAGGTAGTCTTGCATGACACTGCCAGTACGCGCCGACTCGGTTTTTTCAACAAATGTGTTGCAGGCAACCATCCTTACCGTTGGTGGCTCGCATTTCAGTGAGTTGGTCAAATGCTGGATGGTCACGGAGGGATTGACGGGCAAACATGCCTATTGCGGGAGCCGATTGAACCAAAAAGGTGAGTGATGTTGCTGTTCAATAACTCGTTACGAATTGCGTTTTTGATTCTGTTGGGTGCTTGCACTTGGACGAATACAGCATGCGGAGAGGGTTTGCCCAGCCAAGGTGAGGCTGCTTTTACACATCCACTCGCTGCTACGATCCAATACGCCGAGGATCGCCAGAAGTACATCAAGGATCACATACGTTCCTACCATTGCCAATTGGTCAAACGGGAACGGATTGGAGGACGGTTGCAGGCATATCAGTATGCCGATGTTAAGGTTCGCTGCGGATTTAGGGAGGCAGGCGAGAAACAAGTTCCCATGTCTGTCCTGATGAAATTCCTGGGGCCTGAAAAATTGAAGGGCAGAATCGTCTTATTCACTGAAGGTGAGAATGATGGTCGGGCGTTGGTGCGAATGGGAGGTTCGGGACTGTTTAAAAGTGTGGAGTTGGAGGTTGACCCGAGTGGCGAAACTGCGAAGCGGGAAAGCCGGTACCCCATTACAGAAATTGGCTTCGATCGCATCATGCAGCGTCTGATTGATCTGGCAAAAAAGGATGTGAATGCTGACCCTGCCGCAGCTAATACTGTCGTAAATTATTTCCAAAATGCCAAGCTGAGAGATCGTGCTTGTACACACATACAGGTGGTGCACCCCGACAAATCTGAGAAGTTTACCTTCCACAGCGCCAGCCTTTATGTTGATGATGAGTTGAACGTCCCCGTTCGATTGGTTGTTTTTGACTGGCCTCCATCAGATGGTGGCACGCCTCGCTTGCTTGAGGAATACAACTACATGAATCTGGAACTCAATGTTTCCTTGGGGCAGGACCTGTTCAATAAAACCCGATATTTCAACGACAAGTGATCCAAACGTTTGGTGGATTCTATTTGCCGTTCAGGGCTTGGCTGACTTGAGCACGAAGAGTCGATGTCGCCCTCGAATTTCCGGGTTCTGCTAATGTCCAAAGGGCAATCTTGTACTGTCGCGTTCGTAAGTTGATGCTGATCGCTGCCTGCGATGGCGGCAAAGATCCATTGTGAGACAGCACAACGGCATCACCTTGCATCGTGCGGGTCCAGCCGTAACCATATCTCTGCGTGGTGTACGGCAACGAAGTGTAATGTGACCAGGTTGTAGGGGCCAGAACTGGAGCGTTGTTGAACATGCCTCGATCGGCAATCATCCTTGCAAAACGTTGCAGATCTTCTGCGGTTGAGTGAATGCTGCCGCCTACCAAGGGGAGCTTCAAACTTTCACCGAGAAGATGAGGGGCTTTCATCCGTGATGGGCCGCCCGTTGCAACGGACTTGCCAGTGCGTAGATCAGGGAAGAAGGTTGTTGATGACATGGCCAAAGGTTTGCAAAGTTGCGCGTCTAGCAGGGCATCGATGGGCTGTTGTGTTGCTTTTTCGGCAATCGCTCCGATAAGGCAATAGCCAGCACCGCTGTAGGCGTAGTGCGTTCCGGGCCGCGACTGCAGAGGTTGTTGAGCAATCAGGTTGACTGACTGAGACAATGTGATGCGAAAATCTCGGATTGCACGCAATTGCTGGGCGGTCATTTTCTCTTTTTGCGAGTAGATTCCAGCACGGTGTGCTAACAGTTGTTTAAGGGTAGGTGGGGGCGTCGGCGTTCCGTCGAGTAGTCGGGGTTTTGAGTAAGCGGGGAGCCACTGGCCAATCGGTGTGTTGAGGTTCAGGTATCGCTGTTCTAGAAGTCTGAAAACCATGCAGGATATCAGCGGTTTTGAACAGGATGCGATACAGAACAGGGTGTCCTGAGTGACCGGATCTTGGCGATCGGGTGAGGTAAAGCCCAAATTGATGCTCTTAACGGCCGGTCGGATGGTTGAGCCCTCGATAATTTGGGCACCAACGACGGTACGTGTTTCGATGGCTTTTGCCATCACGCTCCGCAGTTGCTGAGAATGAACTGGTACTATGCAGGTTGATTGAAAAACGATGCACATCAGGATCGGCAGTCCCCTCTGCAGCAGTGCGGCTGGCCTGAGCAATACTGGACTGAGAAACAATGGGCAGCGAGCTGAGCGGGGGCTGCGGTTTGGGGCTGCGATGCGTAGAAGTGACCTGCACATGCTATTTCAACGTGGTTGCCGATTGTTTCGAGACAAGTAATGATTCTAGTCTATCTTCTGGTTCCCTTCTGGCATGTGGATTATGGGTCGATTGGTTAACAATGACGCCAAGCCAAACACACTGACTTCCGGCGATCTGATTCGTATCCGGGGCGCTCGTGTTCACAACTTACAAGGCGTCAGTCTGGACATTCCACGGGATGCGCTGACGGTAATCACTGGGGTCTCAGGGAGCGGTAAGAGTTCGCTTGCCTTTGACACCCTTTATGCCGAGGGCCAGCGGCAGTACGTGGATAGTCTTTCTGCATACGCGCGGCAGTTTCTTGATCAGATCCCCAGACCGGACGTGGACTCGATTGATGGACTGGCCCCTACCCTCGCGATTGACCAGAAGGCCGGGGTGAGTGGTGCGCGTAGCACTGTCGCTACGATTTCGGAAATCTATGATTATTTGAGACTGATGTATGCCCGCGTCGGCACCCCACACTGCGGTGAGTGCGGCTCCAAAATAGCACAGCAGTCAGCTGATGTGATCCGAGATTCTTTGAGTGCTTTGCCAGCGAAAACCAAGATAGTGTTGTTGGCGCCGATGGTGCGTGGCAGACGTGGCGCTCATCGGGAAGTGTTTGAAGAAATCCGTAAGTCTGGACTGATCAGAGCAAGAGTGGATGGTGAAACTTATCTGTTAGATGATGTGCCGCCGTTAGCGCCGAAGAAAAATCACACGATTGAGGCGGTGGTTGATCGTTTGGTAGTCCGGGAAGGGGTGGATTCGAGGTTGGGCGAGTCACTCGAACTGGCATTGAAGCTGGGAAAAGGGTTGACGACTGTCCTCACCCAGAGCAAACAGGAACCAGACCCGGAGAAATGGTCAGAGCGGATTTGCAGCACATCCATGGCTTGTGTTGAATGCGATGCTAGCTTTGAAGAAATTGAACCGCGAACATTCAGTTTCAATAGCCCCTACGGGGCGTGTGATGATTGTGATGGTCTGGGGGTTGTCGGTGATGAGGAAGAAGTCTGCCCGACTTGCCAAGGTGCAAGGTTGCGTCAAGAAGCACTTTCGGTCACGATCGCCGGGCTCCCAATTCACCAGTTTACGGCAATGCCATTGGATGAAGCCATCGTGTGGTTGGAGAATGTTGACAGCGACTTGGCTACCCTGCAAAAAGCGGTGGCAGCCCCCATCACTCGTGAAGTGATTCGACGACTTCAATTTCTGATCCGCGTGGGTGTTCCATATCTCACGTTAGATCGTCAGGCCGATACGCTAAGTGGCGGTGAAATGCAGCGTGTTCGTTTGGCGACAAGCATCGGTAGCGGTTTGGTTGGAGTGTGTTACGTATTAGATGAACCATCCATTGGTCTGCATCCCGCTGATCATGATCGTTTGCTCGATTGTCTGCGTGAACTGCAGACACAAGGAAATACTGTGGTTGTGGTCGAGCATGATGAGGCAACCATGCGCGCGGCTGACTTCCTTGTTGATATTGGACCTCAGGCAGGCAGGCACGGAGGCAGGATTATAAGCCAAGGTACTCCAAAACAGGTGATGAAAGACAGCAAGAGCCTGACCGGTAAGTACCTCGATGGAACGCTTCGGGTTACAGAACCAAGACCGCGGCGTCAGGCGAGGAAAGGAAAACAATTGGTGATCAGTGGTGTGAGTACCCACA
Source organism: Planctomycetota bacterium (assembly GCA_029977825.1). GTDB lineage: Bacteria > Planctomycetota > Planctomycetia > Pirellulales > Pirellulaceae > Rubripirellula. Next base: position 7,946 of record JAPOKD010000224.1, read on the forward strand.
ATCTGAAAGATGTCACCGCAACTTTTCCACTGGGTTGTCTGATCGGTGTCAGTGGTGTTTCTGGAAGCGGGAAAAGTTCGCTGATCAACGACACGCTTTACCCGGCTTTGGCCAGGAAATTGGGTCTCGTTGGAAGTCGCCCCGGGCCGTTTAGCGGACTCAGAGGCGGAAATCAGATTGACAAGTTGATTCCCATCGACCAGCGACCCATCGGTCGGAGTGCTCGCAGTTG
>JAPOKD010001009.1 GCA_029977825.1 Planctomycetota bacterium
AGTGAAAGTACAGTTGCTCGTTTCATGACGAATCCGTGAATTCCGCAGGTTTGCGACAAAATTGATTCAAGAATCGTGTCTTAGCAAAACAGGACAACTCGGCGAAAGACACATTTACTGTCCATTTCAAATGCTTGCAAAACGGCCCTGAGTTGAGAGATCAGACAGACAGCGTCGGTATTCCAAGTGGCCGCAGAGTCGCTTAGTAATTGCAGGCAAAACACGCTTGTTGGAACTTCTGCCCTCGCTCACCATCCAACCCAGGTGAACTGCAACACACGGATAAGAAACACACGGATAAGAAACACACGGATAAAAAGAACATGGACAAGACTGGTGCTCGAATTCACCACGGGCTGCACAGTCACAATCACTGTCTGTTGTATTTTGATCTTGTTGCGGTGATTTTATTTGGTTGCCGTGTACGCATACCGATTTTGAACCCTTGGGTCCATCAACCCTGCAGTATTCCAAGGTGCAAGACCTTCTGAAATGATGGATTGGTAATCGTTGTTGGGTTGTCGCAAAGCAAAGCACGCCCGCTTGGCAAACTGAACAAAATTACGATCGTCTGCGTTCCAGAGATGCGTCGGGTTTTGTCCGTCCTGATAGCGTTCTTCAGAGCAGATGGCACCGGCAAAGTAGATCATGCAAGCTGCTGTGAATCGCTTGAAATCTCCCATCGTCAAGTAGGCTGTGCTGACCAGTTCATCAATAAGTTCGCTCTCTTGGAGAAAAGACGTTTCGTATTGGTGGACTGCTGAGTCGAGTTCAGTCTCGTTGTTTTTCGTAATGATGATGTTGAGTAATCTGTCGACCCCTGCCAGAGCATGAGCGATTCCTGTGCTGTGCAACGGGTCCAGTGTCATTGCTGCGGTGGGTAGCATGAGATGACGTTGGCTGAGCACTGGAGCAACCAGGCGTTGAAGCCGTCCGGTCGATCGTACGCCTTGAGGAGGTGCGGTCAATGAAGCCGGTGCCATTATTTCTGCCAGCGATGGATAGTCACCGAAGTCATTTGGCAAGGCTTGTGGCTTCGAGATGTCTGGCCGCTCGCCGTTTTCCGTTTTGCCGTCAGGTGCAGGTCCTACCCACTCGGTTCGCCCCACACTCGTGATGCCATTGTTGAAACGCAGCATCCATAACCATCCGTTTTCCAGCAGATGGTGTTGTGCCGCATCATCTGAGTCGAACGGATTCAGATTGAGGTTCTGGCCAAGTTCCTTGAGTTTCTGGGACCACGATCCAACTGCACGATAGTGGCCAAAAGTAGTACGTGTCTCAGTGCGCAATGTATGGGTAAGGTCACGCGCGTAAGGAAGGCTTGCTGATACTGATGCAGAACCCGAGGCATCGACAATCCACCCACTGTGGAGCGTGGCCACGCCCCTGTCCCAGACGGATCGCAACGTGAATGTTCCTGAAGGCTCTTTCTCAATCTGGACAATCTCGTGACCGAGCATTTCCGTGACACCCAGGTTGACAGCTTGCTGAAATAGGAACTGATCGACTTCCTCTCGATACCAATGAGTATCAGCCACATCATTGTTCGCACTGGCTGCCACCAGAAGACTGCCCTGCCCCAGAAATTGCTCGGAAAAAAACTGATGTCGGTGGTGTTGGTAGTAACTGAACCCGCGTTTTCGCCCGCAAGCAATCTCTGGAAATTGGCTCTGCC
>JAPOKD010000292.1 GCA_029977825.1 Planctomycetota bacterium
ATAATTTTCCATTTAGAAAGAGAAAGCACTTGCCCAGATAGTCATTCAGGTCTCCTCCCCTATCAGGAAACCCGGTGAAGTCTCCCAGGCGTATGCACGGCTGAGCCCAATGCGCTTCGGAGGTTTGATTTGTGGGATTGTGTGCCGAGATCACGATTTCAATCTCTTCACGCCCCGCCTTGATCGTGTGCTCAACGATCAGTCCATCGCTCACTCTGTCACGTACACGCAACACTGTTTTCTCCTCGTTGAGCGAAATCAGCTGTGCCTCGTGTTTGACAACCGTGTGTTTAACCCAATCTGCATCGGTCGAATTGGCCCGGCAGTAAGCCTCAAGATAGTTGATACGAACTTGCTTGCCGGGGATATGGTCCCCATGAATGACCAACCAATGAGGTGCCTCATAACTCAAGGTCAATTCAGGCTTGGCAGCACTCGCTGGCGTCCTCGAAAACAACAACACAGCCAGTAGCAAAAACAGGCAAACGTGACGCACATGAGTACTCATACACTAACCTCAGATTCAAGCGAAACACAACGCAATGAGACACTGGGCACATACTGTACCTCAGGGTTTTTCCCGGTTCATCTTACTGTAATGTTCGTGTACAACGCTGATTATTTTCGCTTCAGATTCGGGATGCCAAAGTCCGGGCAAACCGTAATAAACATTTGAACCACCACCCTCATAGCCGCCCTCGGCCAGCACGCGCCGTGAAGGAATGTAAGCCATCACATCATTGGCGTACCCTGCCACCCAAGTGCGTGTTCCATTGAGTTCGCTCTTCAAACGCAGCGCGTAATCGACCACAACCTCTCCACCGAGGTGAACAAAGTCGATGTCCCTTCCAAGCTTCCAGACGGCGATCGGGTAGGGGTATGTACTGGGAATACCTCCGCCATTCATCATTTGTGCCTGCAGCAATTTGGCCCGTGAAGCTTCGTACTGATTCGTGGACTTGACTGTCTGGTCCAATTGTTCCTGATCAGGAATCTCCTGCAACTCGAGTGGTGTTTCGACATAATTCGAACTGAGCTCAGGCTCAACCACTGGCATCGGAGAAGCCACTACATCCTTTACAGCCTGTGCCAATGCGACTCCATATTTCCGGGCTAATTCAAGCTTGCGTCTTGGCAAGGGATTCTGATCAGCACCACAGCCCGCCCAAAACATCGCTGTGCATTCCGGGTAAGACCTTTCCAACTCCGCTTGAGCATATCCTGGATAGTCACCATCCCATGTCGCGGAAGCAAGTGTCGTTGCGTGACAGGCATAACCAAAGAGGATAGCGAAAAGTTTGCCATCAAGATCCCGTGCGGTGAGAACGGGAACATCATGGTCGACCGGTCCAGCCAAAGTGCCACTCGCCCTTCTTTCGTCGACCGTTTCGTAAGGCTTGTTTTCCCGCCTATTCACCGCAAATGTTGATTTACCGCTGCCCCACTGGAGGCGACTTGGTCGACTCTCCTTGATCGCCATAGCAACCGCAGTCTCAATTTCATCGACGAGTCGGTCTGCATACGCCAGAATGTTCTTTTGCTGAGCAGCATCAGCCAGCATGAAGTGCATTGGCGCGAGATTCTGACCGACAACAGGCCCCGAGTGAGTATGACTGGTGAAGATAGCGATTTGACCACGTTCCATACCAAACGAATCTTTAATTCGTTTGCACACACGTTGGGATAACCCACGCCCTATACCCACAAGGTCGAGGGAAATCAGGACTCCACGATTACCTTCTGGATCTTCCAAGAACAAAACCTTGGCCCACAAATCAATATTTTTTTGAGTAGCGGGAGTCTTACGAGATGCGTAGCCCGCCATCATGAGTGGCTCCGTTGGCGTGATTTTACTCCGACCTGTTCCCGCCAACCAATGGTCTTGCCCAGAGGACACGCAGACGTCCAGCAACAACAAGCTCACAATGAAACCACATGACCTTGTCCCGAGATCTCTGAAGCTCAACATATAAAAACTCCTGCTGTTCTGACCATCAACCAATGCGCCACCCGAACGAAACACGGTTGCGACAGAAGATTGTAACACTCCGAGAACACGGTGTGCTTCAACCATCGTTGCGAATCGGGATTGAACACCCATGAAGCATCATGCAAACGATGGTAACCTCAACAACAGAAAAATTAAGTGACAACGAGGCAACATACACGTAACCCTTCGTGTTATCACAACCTGCCTGACGGGTGTTCCACAACTTCACACACAACGCCATGCTAAGGTGTATGTCTGAATCTGACATGCGTTTCCTGACGAGGTGAATACCCATGATGCCACCAAATTGTTGCCTCTGTGAGAATGGAATAGAAACGGGACATGAGTGTGAACTTGTCTATTTTTCCAAAACGGAAAGTGATCGACAGTGGCATGCAATGGCGGCGACGGGAGAGGGCTTCACGGGCCATCCCCCAGATTGCGATTGGTTTTGTGACCTCCACATGGAGTCAGCGAAAAGCCTGGTCCACTGGGACCTCCCCACTGCCTTACGTCATCTGAGGGAAAACGAATCATGGCAACTCATTTATATTGATCTTTTTGATCGCGACACACCACCGAGCGTCCAGAAAAGTGGTGTCGGTTTTGAAAGCGGCTTCAAACTATTCTGGGACCGAATACTAGCCACAACGGAAGCAGATGGCAGACGCTACCCTTCGGATTACCGGCTCTCGTTCCTGGGAAATCACCCCGATTACTCTCTCCCACGCGACTGTCCGGAACTTTCCCTGATCAAGCAAAACATACCCGGCGATGAAAAAGCATCAGAAGTGATTAAGTTACTTTCTGCTGGCCAAGCCTCACAAATGAGGAAGGGCGGTCTGAAAGAAGCTGAAAAACACCTCACAGATCACTGCAAACAGCTTTCGTGATCGCAAACGTAGTCTCACGCGTGCTACTCGTTGTCAAGCTGTTTGAACCAATCGTCAATCTGTCTTGGTCTCAGATGGTGAACATCACAGGAATCCCATTTCCCTCGGGCAAGCTGGTGACAAAGCCAAGCCCACGCGCCTCTGTCCTGTAAAACAAACGAATCTGTTTCAGGTCATCTTTGATGGCAGAAAGCCTGGTGACTATGCGATTCAGCTTGTCCGTCGACTTAATCACCAGCCCCTAATGATGCACATCAGTCGGCCACTCGGTGAAGTAAGGTTTCCATTCATTTGTCCGACCGGGATCGTTCACGATGTTTCCCGTACCCTGCGGCCAACTCCTGACAACGGGAGCCTTCTCGCCACTTGTGTTGGCCACGTCGGTTCTCCCGGCAGCAACCCACGCGAATCCTGAAAACACCAATAGCGAAACCAAGCCAACAAATAAACGTCACGTCTATAGTTCAACCTTTCCCCTGGGTGGCTGCTGAACAGGGCGACAACGGATGCAACAACAATGCCACGACCTGTACGCTCAATTCACCTCACTGTGTCAGATAGCCATTTTCCTGCGACCAAGAATCCAAACGATTATCGAAGAAAAACAGACCAGCAATAAAAGTGCGAAAGCTGACTTCAGGAATGGCAGCTTCAATCGCGACTCAAAATCCAGGTCAAGCTCCAGAGGAGCATTCTCTGCAACCTGCACGCTACGACTGAACGTGTAAACCTGTCCCTCCTCAGGGAGGCTGATAACGATTGCCTGCGGAGCAGGTTCCGTTGTTCTTTGATGTTGCACCAACCGCCCCGCAATTCGCTGCAGAGTCGCGTTATCCTCGGATGAATTGCCACGCAGTAATTGACTCAGTTCTTGAGGTTGAAAGTTCAGCTGATCCTGCTGCAGGATAGGATTTTCCGCAGCAGCTTGACGCATTTGCTGATTGTCACCAACTGCAAGCTCTTCACGATCATTGTCCAGGAATAGTCGTTGCCTTCGAGTATTGAGTCCAACGATTGCCTGCTGTGTTTGCAAGTTCTCAAGCTGTATCCGAGCGTCTTCATTGGAAGCAGCATCAAGCCCATACTGATTAGCAACACTATTGAGAGCCCAATTAGCCTTGGTCTGCTCCCCTGCCTGGATAAACTGGTTCGCTTGCTGCAGTGTAATGGCAGCCTGCTCTGCATTCCGCTGACGCGTACGATTTGTCTTGGAAAGATAAGACTGACGGTCATACTGGGCCTGATTTGCGCTTCCAACCAGTTCAAGATTTCCGTCATTGTCAGTCAGTTCAAAACCCTTCGGTGCAACCACCCTCCACTGAATGTTTTCCAGCGGCACATTAAGTTGCGGACTATCCAGGTTCATCCGTCTCACGCCGTTACCAGGTACGGTATAGACAAACCTGACATTTGCAGTGCGATCATCCATGCCGGGCATGATATAGAATTGCCAAGCATTGGCCTCGCCACCCACACGAATTGAATTCACACTCTCACCGTTGACAAAAATGCTAAAAATCTCCCCGCCCTTCGGCAAGCCAACACTCAAACTGCTGCGTTGGATAACCTCCATGCTGACATCTACCGCAGTAACTTGATCACCCTGAGCTGACAGGACAGTCACGAGAGCTCCACTTGCGACTCGCAGCTTAAGTGCATCTGCCAGGGAGTGTCTTTTCACATCAATTTTCAACGGGGCGGCGGATTTCTGGGCCCTCAGGGTTACAACTGGTGCATTGCGATTCTCAGAGTCACGCAGCGAAGCTGGAACAGCATTCCAATCAATTTTCTGCCAACCTTGGGGAATGGATTCCATTTCAATCTCGAGGCGTCCTCCCGCCCGCACGGCAAAATAGAATGGCAACTGCCCTGCCCGTGGAAATTCAGCAGGTCGGAGGGTCTCCGCTTCTTCGGTCCGATCGCCTCGACGTTCGTATTCAATTCGAAAGTCAACTTTCCCAAGTACTCTACGCTTGAACTGAACCTCCCACAGATTCTTGTCTGGATCAATGCGAACCAGATCACTCACTGTTTTCCCAGTGGCTCGCAAGGTTTTAATTTCATCCTCATTCGTGATCGGAAGCACAATTTCCAGAGCTCGAATGGAAGCATTTTGCACACTGAAATTTGCAATCAAGGCAGAACGTGTTTGTCCTTCCCGCAAGATAATTTCCTGTAATACGTTGCCTGAGATTCGAGGTTCCAGTTTCTCGATCCCCAGCACAAGCTTCCAATCCCGTTGCAACAGACGAAAAGCGAGGGCGCCGGGTGATTTACCTCCGATGGTCCTCGGATCGGTCTCAGAAATGTTCTGACGTGACAAGGTCCGCAAGCGAATACCCGTGGTGGGTCGCACCACGAGATCTCCGGTCTGACGCAGGCCCTCATTTAACTGGAAATGAGGAACTTCCCACTCAGCAACATTCATTGGGGCGTTGCCTGTCAACGTCAATGAAAAACTCTGCGGCCCAATCGTCTTCCCGTTGAGATGCAAGATAATCTGGCGTTGACCGTCTTCGCTTAGCTCTGCCCAATGGTGCAGTGACGCTCCGGTGAGAGACTCGACTTCAAGCCCCGCTGGCAGCGGAAAACTCAATTGAAACAGACCTGTTCGCGATATCTCGGCCGAGAAGTTCACCGCAAGCACAACGCTTTCATCACCCACCGACAACACCTGGTTACTGATTACCCTGACCTCTGAATCAACCGGAGACACTCTTAAATCGACTTCACCGCCTTGAGCTCCGTAGCGATAGACACGATGCAACACAGCCTCGGGATCAGTATTCAGACTGAAGTCAAAGTCCCCGACATTGACGGCAGACATCTGCTCTGGCTGCACGGTTTCCGGCTGTGCGTCGGGTCCAAAGGCAATCGCGACCAACCCGACTTCTCCATTTGCACCTTCAACTCTTAGCGGCGAAAGTTTGACATCCGTAGGCAAGGGTGCCAAACCACGCTGGGTCTCAACGGTGACATTGAATGGTCGCGATTGCGCTGGTGAAACCTCAAGCGTAAGTCTTCCTTCATCTGCATCAAACTGCCATGAACCAATGGGCCCCCCAACATCACTGACCGTCAGTCCACCAGGAACAAGTAAAGTCAATTCACTGACCTGACCTTGCGAGGCGCGAATATTTAACTGGTGTCGACCATCCACAACTCCAGGTCCGGGCAAAAACAGATTGGAGGCTTCCACAAAGAACTTTGTCTCCTCCATGGTAACGTCGCGTGCTCTTGGCTTCAGGACGATTACACCTTGCCCTGGCCCCAGCAAAAGCTGGCTTTGAGTTGAATCCTGATCCTTAACCGTGACCGGCTCAATCCTGACGGCGGTGGTACAAAGCACATCCCAGCCCGCTTCATCATATGCGAGTTCGATTTCCTGAACGGCGGCATCACCAGTCGGTACCGCAATCCCTTCGATGGGCTTGACTGCCTCAACTTGAAACTCGAATCCCGCACGAAAAGTCTGTTGCAGCGATGACTTATCGTTGCCAGACTCCGCTGTGGTTGCGTCACCACCGACGACTTCCTTACTCGGAATACTTAACACATAGGCAAGGCCAATCCCCGGCACACTGGTTTTGGTAAGCCGCAGTCCCTCAGCTTCAAACTTCGTTAAGACCGCTGGCGACCGAAGGAGTAGAAAACGGTCTCCCGGCTTTCCTGTCAGCGTCATTTCACCTCGGGCAACCAGACGTTGATCAAGGTGTGTGATTTCCCAAGTTTGCTTGATCGAGCTTGCTGCCCGCAGCACACCCTGAGCCGCTACTGGCTGCGTGACCTGCTGTGATTTTGGTTCATCCGCAATGCTGGACGAACACAAAGACGCCACGAGAAAACCCAGCAAAACAATGGTGGCAGTCACAGGGCTTGGCCCGCCACCCATATCTTCCGCCTCGGCATCAGAATCTTCAGTCGCGTTTGCTTTCTTCAATTCCTTTGCACGAGCCCGCTGCGTTTGAGCCGCACGCAAAACATCCCAAGCCGCCTTCAGTAGCAAACACAAGACGAAAACAACAATCAGCCAGTAAAACCACGGGGCACTGGCTCGCTG
>JAPOKD010000547.1 GCA_029977825.1 Planctomycetota bacterium
AACGCATGGGGCTTGTATGATATGCACGGTAACGTTTAGGAATTCTGCAGCGACTGGTATGACATAGACTTCTACAGCAGGTCACCTGGCGGTGATCCTGAGAACACAACGGAAACCGGGCTGCGTGTACTGCGCAGTGGCTCGTTTCACAGCGTTCCCACCGTGTCTCGCTCCGCACAGCGCGCCAGGTGGGTAGGTCCCAAGCAGGTCCGCTACAACTACGGCATGCGCCTCGTTGTTGCGCCGGCCCCTGATGAGAAAGACAATTTGAAAACGCATTTCAAATCGATTTATAAAACCTTCGGGCAGAACAGCACAACCAAAATAAAGATCGTGTCCGGGCCTGAGCCCGTTGAAATGAGGAACGGTCGCGTTGCCGGGAAGCAATGGATCGCAAGCTCGGGTGATGACGAGTTCAAGCTGACCATTGAAAACGCCACGGGCGCAAAACTGGAACAACTGGTCAAGCGTCTCGAAAAGCTTCACGGTGCCTACATGAGCGCGTGCGTGGAGGTATCGGACGAGGGCGAAGACGGAGTCGCAATCTACGCGAATCTGGGGGGTGCCCGAGCTCATGGCGGAAAAGGATATATCAATCTTGTGCCGCACGCCGACGCCCTCGTGATTGCTCACGAAGCTGGTCACACGCTGGAACAGGTCGCCACCCAGTCCGATCCAAAAATTCTGGACAAATGGGAAGAGGCGATCAAAGCGGATAACATCTCGGTGTCGGACTATGGCGATCAAGTGCGTCATGAGGATCTCGCCGAATTCGCCCAAGTTTATGCCGTCTGCCTGGACGCGGGTACAAAACATCTGGACGAACTGAAAAAGCTGTCACCGAGGCGTTTTGCGCTCTGGGAAAAAATCCTGAATCCCTACAGCCCCCAGGCACTTCGAAAAACACTTGACCCGTTCTACAAGCAACACATCGTCGCTGATGGTCTTGTGGTCGCGGGTTCCGAAAAAGTTTCTCTGTACGCTTTGGGAGAAGCGGGATATCTGGCCAACAAAATGCTCGCCAATCGGCCTGACGTGATGCGTGATCTGTGGGAAAAACGAAAAATGTTTGTGGCCGTGATGGCCTACTGTGAACTCCAAACCGACCTGCCCGACTGCAAGGGAATGTCACTTTGGTGGGCCTACCGTGCTCGTGGCCTGGGATCGAGGCCGGTCAGTTGTGGCGAAGAAAACCTGCTGGACCTCAAGGGTGACCCATACAAAGGCGAGAACATCTTCATCCATGAATTTGCCCATGGGATTCACAGTGTTCTGGGCGAAGAATTTAACGTGCAATTGAGGAAACTCTACGACCAAGCCAAGGAAAGTGGACGCTTCGGTGGTTATGCAATCGATGGAGGCGTCGGCGAATTCTGGGCTGAAGGCGTTCAGACCTGGTTCGAGTGCAACGGACGCAAGCGGCCGAAGTCCGGCCGAGGTTCGGACTCGTTCACCGTGCTGGGCACCCAAGGAGAACTCGTCTGCCACCTGACCACTCGCGAGCAGTTGAAAACGTACTGTCCGGAATTCGCCAGGCTACTCGACAATACGTTTCGACAGAACAAATGGGTGTACGTGCCCGTGTTGCAAAGGCTGGACGAACCTCACTTGCAGGGCTTCGATCCCAATGACGCGCCAGAGTTCCGCTGGCCTCCCGCGGTGATCGAGGCCTACGATCGAATCGAAGCTGAGAACGCCAGAAAAGAAGAACTGCGCAAGGCCAAGTCACAACGCTAACACCGCAAAAACAAACATGTCCATTGCGCCATGAATCGGCGAAGGTTTTGCAAGGTGCTGAATTGCAGCACGTCAACCCTGATGTGATGTGCGTACAAACAATGATTCATTTCGCTGGGGTAGAACCGGAAATTCCATGATCAACAGAAAGTGCCTTACAGGTTTTTTTATGGTGATTGCTGCGACAGTCGCATGCACCTGCGTCGCCGAGAAACCCGGCAACACAAATGACGTGGCGACGACCGCAGACGCCCGCATGCAGGCGTGGGACCAACATGTGAAGTTGAGGCAGAGTTCCATCTTCAAGGACGTGGAATGGCTTCCTGTTGGCCCGCGGATCCAAGGAGGCAAGATCGAGAGCATTTGGTCTGTCAAAAAACGCAAATCAACCCTCTACGCAGGTGCCGGTTCTGGCAACCTGTGGAAGTCAGTCAACAACGGCACTACCTGGAAGCCGGTTTTCGAAAGCGAATCGACCTTCTCCGTTTCTGTGGTCACTGTGTCCGACGAAGACCCCAAACTGGTCTGGGTTGGCACCGGCGAACCTCACATGGCGCGTAGTTCCTACGCCGGGACAGGCGTGTTCAAGTCAACCGATGGGGCCAAGACGTGGACGCACATGGGCCTCACCGACACACACCACATTGGCAGGGTCCTGATCGACCCCAAAGATCCGAATGTCGTGTACGTCGCCGCTCTGGGGCACCAGTATTCATACAACGAACAGCGTGGCGTTTTCAAAACCACCGATGGCGGCAAGACATGGAAGAAAATCCTTTATATCTCAGAGAAGGTTGGTGTGGTGGAAGTCGCAATCGATCCATCCGACAACAAGACGCTGTATGCGGTCGCGTGGGAACGTGACCGGAAAGCCTGGAACAACGTCGTTGCCGGTCCCGGAAGCGGAATCTACAAAACGACCGACGCGGGTGAAACATGGAAACAGTTGACCACGGGGCTTCCAACCGGCGAGAAGGTTGGAAGAATGGGAATCGCCGTCGCGCCTTCCAACCCGAATGTTCTCTACCTCATTTGCGACCACCGCGGCGTGGGCGGCGAAGTTTATCGCTCGGACGACAAGGGCGAAAGCTGGCGGAAGACGCATGAGGGCAGTGTCAAAACCGGCATCGGTTATGACTTTTGCCTCATTCGGGTTTTGCCCGACAACGCCGACGAAATTTTCATCTGTGGATTTAATCTTCTCTATTCACCCGATGCTGGCAAAACACAAACCATTATCTCGGAACGCACCGTCCCCATGCTTTCGTACAAAGCCCGGCGTGCAACTCCCCACTGCGACAATCACGACATGTTCATCGATCCTGATGACCCGGATCGAGTCATGCTAGGCACCGATGGCGGGCTTTATGTATCGCATGACCGGGGCAAGACGTGGCTACACGTCAACACACTGCCCATCGCAGAGTTTTACGACATCTCGGTGGACGCAAGTGACCCGTACAGAATCTGGGGTGGTACCCAGGACAACGGAGTGCTTGGTGGCGAGGCGAAGCCAATGACCCTCGGTCAGGAGCACTGGCAATGGGACCACGGGGGCGACAACTACGTGACATTGATTGACCCGAACAATCTGGACACGATGTATCTCGAGGGCATGTTTGGGTCAATGGCGCGAAAAGATCTCAAGACAGGCAAGAGTCGTGGCATCCGGCCCGGGCCAGCCCCGGACGGATCCAAACTACGATTCAACTGGATGACGCCCTTCATTCTGTCCCATTACGATTCAAGGACACTCTACGCTGGCGCCAACATGCTGTTCAAGAGCGTCGATCGCGGCGACAACTGGAAATGCATCAGCCCGGATCTATCGAGCAATCCGGGTCCGGAACGACAAGGGAACGTACCTTTCGGAACGATCACCGACATTTCCGAATCACCAATCAAGCAAGGGCTGCTTTATGCTGGCACAGATGACGGTCAACTGCATGTGACCAAGGACGATGGCATGACCTGGACCAGGATCAACCACGGCCTGCCGAACAGATGGGTAAGTCGCGTTGTTGCTTCGAAATATGATGAGGCAACGGTGTTCCTGTCGCTCACTGGATACCGCAAGGATGATTTCGCGGCCTATCTTTTCATGTCAACCGATTACGGCAAGACATGGAATTCAATCGTCAACAACTTGCCAGCAGAATCAATCAACGTGATCCGCGAAGACCCGACGGACAAAGAGATCCTCTATCTCGGCACCGAACTGGGTGCCTACTGTTCCGTTGACAAGGGCAATCGCTGGATTTCACTCTGCAACACTCTACCGACCTGCGCCGTGCATGACCTTGCAGTTCACGCGGGCACGGGCGACCTGATCGCTGGCACCCATGGCCGAAGCGTTTTCGTGCTTCATGCAAAAGAGATTCACAAAATAAAGCAGGGGATGGCTGAGTGAACCGCAAGCCGACACGGGAGCACGGCAGGATACGCGCCGTCATTTCGATTCGCCATGGAAAAGGTCCGCAATGCAATCTGCATGAATTCACTGTCAACAAAGCAACAAGCGGCGAGTCCCAGAGCTTCATTCATAGGTCCTTGTGAGTTCACGACATCGAACTCGGGTGATGATCAGAATAGTGTCCCAGAAAACGAAACCAGAAAACCAACTGGATAAAATGTCTTCCGAAGAAAAGAAAACGGCTCCGCCAAGACGCCGTCGGTTTCAATTCCGTCTACGAACCTTACTTGTTTTGGCTTTACTTGCATCCGGAGTGTTCCGCTGGATCGGTTGGGAACTGGATCAGCGACGAAGGGAAAAGA